>JBBRIN010000644.1:0-2772 GCA_038221115.1 Tepidisphaerales bacterium | reverse complement strand
CGGGACACGAAAAGATCTTAATCTTGGCCAGATAAGGGGCGAGGATCGGATCGCGTGCGGAGCTATCAGTGAGCGGCTGGGGCCACTTGTCGGCGTCGAGGAAATGGGCGAACGCCTCGGCCCAAAGGATGTGGGGCAGGCGAGAAACGTTTGAGCCGACGCCCTTGCCGCGATATTGATCGTTGTAATTGTAATCTTTGGGGACTTTGCCGTGGTTCTCGTTGGCATACTGAATCGTAAGGGAGCCGATTTCCTTCAACTGGGCGAGGCATTTGAGCTTGACGGCCTCCGCGCGGGCTTTGCTGAGGGCGGGAAGGAGGATGCTAATGAGCAATGCGATGATGCCGATCACGACGAGAAGCTCGACGAGGGTGAAGGCGGGGCGGGGAAGGCGGACGGCGCGGCGAAAGGGCATGTTGCGGTCTCCTTAGAACGGCCGAGAGGTAACGACATCAAAGAAGATGGAACTCAGCTTTCACAGAATGTTACTAACAATCTACGGGCCGCGTTGCAGGGGGTTCAATGTAATTGTGCGATAGGAAGGCCCCTTAGAGGCGGACACAGCGGGCGATCATGCGGGGGGAGGTGGGGGCGAGGGGGGAGCCATCGTAGTTACCCCAGAGGTGTTCGAGTTGGAGGCCGTTGCGTTCGAGGAGGAGTACGAGCTCGCGGGGGAAGAGGTAGGTCATGGCAAATCGGCGTTGTTCGTGGTGCTCTGCGCCGAATTCATCGAACCAGCGGTAGTGGAAGGTGATGTCCTGAAGCTGGCGGGCGGTGTCGCGGAGGATGTCGGTGGTCTGGTAGACGGTGCGGTTGAATTGGGGGACGAAGAAGACGCGCGGGTCGAGGCCGGTGTCGCGGGGTCCGCGGGCGAGGAGCTGGAGGTCGGGGTGGAAGATGTCGATCCAGAGGCGGCCGGAGCGTTTGAGGTGGCGGCGTGCGACCTGGAGGACGCGGTCTTGTTCGGCGAGGGTGGGGAAGGCGAGGAAGGTGTTGAAGAAGATGCAGACCCAGTCGAAGGTGCGGCCGAGGTCGAGCTTGCGGATGTCGGCGAGTTGGAGCGCGAGGTCGCGGCTGGGGATGGCGGCGACGCGGGATTTTTGGCGGGCGATGGCGAGGAGATCGGGGGCGTAGTCGATGCCGACGACGCGGTGGCCGGCCTGGGCGATGGGGATGGCGGCGCGGGCGGTGCCGACGGCGAGTTCGAGGATGGCCTGGCGCCTGCGCGGGAGCTGGCCGAGGAAGAAGGGGACATCGTGCTGGAGCATGTCCAAGGCGGCGTATTCGGCATCGTAGTACTCGGCGATGGGGCGATAACGGCCCGCTCGCGCGGGACGACGAGGGGTTCGGCGCTCAGAACGGCGGCGCAACGGGGCGCTCATTCGACAAAGCCCTGGTAGGTTTCTGGATGCTCCATCTTATTTTATTCCTGAGCTGCGAAATAGGACGTCACCCGCTCGCCGTCATGGGCAAGTCGGGTGCCGTCGGGGAGTAGGCGGTTGGTGGCCTGGTGGCCGAGGGCGTGGGCGATGTGGGTGAAGAGGGTTTCGCGGGGGCGGATGCGGGCGGCGGCGGCAAGTGCTTCTGCGATCGTGAAATGGGTCGGGTGCTTTTTCCATTGCAGGGCGTCGATGATGAGGATTTCGGTGCCATGGAGGAGATCGTAGGTGGGCTCGGGAATGGCGCTGACGTCGGTGAGATAGGCAAGGTTACCGACGCGGAAGCCGAGGACGGGCATGTCGCCGTGGAGGAGGGGAAGGGGGATCCAGTCGATGCCGGCGATGCGGAATTTGCCGTCGATGAGCCGGCGGAGCAGGTGGGGGCGAAAGACCTTCTGAGCGGGATCGGGTTCCTTGAAGGCGTACCCGAAGGATCGGGCGAGCGCCTCGTGCGTGGGGGCGTCGGCCCAGACGTCGAGGGGGCCTTGCTTGATGGCGTTGAAGCGGCGGACATCGTCGAGGCCCATCATGTGGTCGGCATGAGCGTGCGTGAAGACGATGGCGTCGATGCGATCGACGCCATTCGCGACGCACTGCATGCGGAGTTCAGGGGTGGTATCGATGAGAATGCGGACGTCGTTGTAGGAGATGACGACGGAGGGGCGGGTGCGTTTGTCGCGCGGATCGAGGCTGGTGCAGACCTCACAATTGCAGCCGATCATCGGGATGCCGGCGCTGGTGCCGGTGCCGAGGAAGAGCAGCTCAAGGTCGCGAGGCATCAACAGGTTATAGGCGGGAAAAATCCAAAAACCAAAATTCAAAATCCAAACAAAATTCGAAGATCAAAGCCGAAAGCCCGAAAGGCTCACCTTTCGGGCTGCGGGTTTTGTTCGAGCTTTGGATTTTGGATTTTGGATTTGCTCACTCGTCTTCAGCCATGGGCTTGACGGGGGCTTCGGGTTGCTTGCCGTTGAGGCCTAAGTCTTCGAGGAGTTTGGCGGGAACTTCGGAGGTGTTTTTGCACTTGGGGTAACCGGAGCAACCGAGGAAGGGGCCGCGGCGGCCGTTGCGGATGATCATGGGCTTGCCGCATTCGTCGCAGTCGATGTCGGTGGCGATGTTGGCGGTGGGTTTTTTGCCGGCGGCGGCGGGATTGTCGCCGATGATTTTGGCGACGAGTTCCTGGGCTTTGGCGCCTTCTTCCTTCAGAAGCGGGATGAGGGCATCGACCTGCTTGAGGTCTTCACCGGTGAGCTTTTTGACCATTTTGGTCGATCGGCACTTGGGGAAGGTGGAGCAACCGAGGAAGGGGCCGCGGCGGCCGTTGCGGATG
>JBBRIN010000643.1:0-2773 GCA_038221115.1 Tepidisphaerales bacterium | reverse complement strand
AGCGGGGGTTGTCGGGCTGGCCGTTCAGCGTGGCGAGGGCGGCATCAATCTGCCCGGCGGTCGCGAGGCTCTCGCAGGATCGCGGCGATAGCGGAAAACGACGATCAAAGTAGTGGACGGCGAACGAACCGTCCGAATATTTCACCTGGAGTTCGCCCCTTTCGAGGACCTCGCCATAAGGAGCGCCAAGGGCGGGCCGGAGGCCCTTGTCGTGAAGCTCGGGGCGCGGCGAGCCGCGCCAGGCGATGTCGAAATAGGCGGCATACTGGCTGTCAGGGCCTTTTTCGAGCACGTCGTTCCACCAGATATTGTCGTTGGTAGCGATGCCGACGTGATTGGGAACGGTATCGAGAATATGGGTCAGGCCGTGCGCCCGCATTGTCTCGAGGAATGCTTCGTAATCTTCGTCGGTACCAAGTTCGGGGTTAAGTCGGCAATGGTCGATGACGTCATACCCATGCGTGCTGCCGGGTCGGGCTTTCAGATACGGGGAAGCGTAGATGTGGGTGATGCCCAGGTCGCGGAGGTAAGGAACGATGGCGATCGCGTCGCGAAACGTGAAGCCGGCGTGGAACTGGAGACGGTAGGTTGATTCCGGCAGGCGTTGCTGCGCCGCGGCGCGTTGGGTGGCGCGGCGGAGAAGCTCTTCAACTCGCTGCGGATGAGATTCATGCATGATCGGGGGACGCGGCAGGCACTTCAGAATTGCGGACGGCGGCTTGCGCGGAGCCGGCGGCGCGGACACGAGTTTCAACGGTGGCCTGTTTAGCGGGCATCGGGGCCATCAGAACCGCGGCGCGGCCCGGGAGAAGCCAGCCCTCGCGCTCCGTGTCGAGCGCCGGCGTGCCGATACCGCCGTATGCGGGATCCTCGCTCGACCAGAGGATGGCCCAGTGAAAGTTCAGCGGCGGAGCCATGAGCGGCTCGGGGCAAGGATCGAGATTGAGGTCGCTCCCAAAGTTCACGACGAGCAGGCGATCGCCCCGCTCCGGGCCGTCGCCTTCATCGAAAAAGCGAAGCATGAAGGCGTCGGGCCCCAGGACCGCGCCGTCAATGTCACCGCGCCGAGACACTCTGCGAAAGACCGGCTCCTCGCGGCGCAGGCGCAAAAGGTCCTTGTGCATTTGATAGATTTGGGAGTGAACCGGTCGCTCGCGCTCGGCGTGATCTACCTTCGATTTCTCGAACGTGTCGCGGCTCGCGGGATCGAGCAGGCACGCCTGCGCTGCCGGCGTGGCAATGCTGGGGAACTGCGCCATTTCCTTGGCCCGACCCGCGCGCACGAGCTTGGCCAATTCCGGATTGTGGTCGGCGAAATAATGAAACGTGGAGGAAGCGGCGAACTCCTGGCCTTGAAAAAGCAACGGCGTCTGCGGCATGAGAAGGAGCAGCGCGGTCATGGCCCGAAACTGGCCCGGACTGGTCAACTCGTGGGCGCGACGACCACCGCCGGAATTGGCGATCTGATCGTGGTTCTGGATGAAATGCACGAATGCGGTCGCCGGCAGGTTGAGCCCCGGCGTGCCGCGACGCTTCTTCTGCCATTTGTAGCGCTGTCCCTGATAGAGATAGCCCCACTTGGCGGCGGAGATAAACTCCTGGGGCTTGCCGAAGTAGTCGGTGTAGTACGCTTCATTGCGCCCGCTGAGGGTCACCATCGCGCTGTGATGGAAGTCGTCATTCCAGAGGGCGTCCATGCCGTACCCGCCTTCGTCCATCGGGCGGACAAGCCGGGTGTGCTGCGGCTCGTTCTCATTGACCAGATAAATCGTCTTGGGGCCGGCCGCACGCCGCGCCTGCTCGGTGATGTCGGCGAGAATGTGCCGGGACGAGTCGTCGACGATGGCCTGAGTGGCGTCGAAGCGGAAGCCGTCAAGGTGAAACTCTTCGATCCAATATCGAGCATTGCTGACGAAGAGCTCGCGGACCGGTCCGGAGTTGTTCCCATCGAAATTGATGGCATCGCCCCAGTCGGTCTTGTGATCGGCGTTGAAATAGTCGGCTGAAAAAGCGCTGAGGTAGTTGCCGTCGGGACCGAAGTGGTTGTAGACGACGTCGAGGATGACGCCGAGCCCGAGCTGATGCGCGCGGTTGACGAATTTGCGGAAGTCGTCGGGAGAGCCATACAGGTGCGTCGGGGCGAAAAGGTCGACGCCGTCGTAGCCCCAACCGAACCCGCCGGCGAACTCGTTGACCGGCAACACTTCAAGGCAGGTGATGCCAAGATCCTTCAGGTGCGGCAACTCGCGAATCGCCGCGTCCCAAGTGCCCTCCCTCGTGAACGTACCGATGTGCATCTCGTAGAGCACCTGGCCTGCCGCGCCAATGCCGGGCCAAGACGCATCTGTCCAGGAGAACGCGACGGGGTCAACGACCTGCGAGGGACCGTGCGGTCCGTCGGGCTGAAAGCGCGAGGCGGGATCGGGATAAAGCGTGTGTGCAGCGCCCAGCCGAAACTTGTACAGCGCGCCCGGTCGAACGCCCTCGATCCATGCTGAGTGATAGCCGCCTTCTTCGCGCGCCGCGGGCATCTCGCGCGGCGAGTTCCCTTCCAAAGCAACGCGCACCTCGCGATGATTCGGAGCCCAGACGCGAAAATGGGTTCCCCCGTCCATGAACTCCGCCCCTACCGGCAAGCGCCGCTCCGGCACCCGGTGCGCCGCCTCCTGCTGAGCTGGGGCCTGCTTGCTTCCAAGTACGTCCGGTGCGGGCATGATCGGCACACCTCTTGGTAAATCGTGGAACGTCCGCAGACTTATCTCGTCAGCGGGGG
>JBBRIN010000642.1:0-2774 GCA_038221115.1 Tepidisphaerales bacterium | reverse complement strand
CCGCTGATCGCGCTTCCATTTGGCGGCGACAACGGCTGGCGCTGGGCCACGGCGCTGAGCGGTTTGCTTTGTCTCCTCTGGGCAGCGGTCTTCTGTGTCAAGGCAATGGACGCGCCGCCGGGAAAAGAATTTAAGCGGCCCCGTAAGCGCGGCGCCCTGGAGGTTACATCGCGACCCGATCTGGCGGGGCTGGTGCTGCTGCAGGTCCCGATGATCCTCTGCCTGGGCATTACGGCGTGGCGGCTCGTGCGCGTTCACTTCATGGCTGCGTGGGTGAGCTACATCGTCTACGCGGTGCTCGCCGCGCTGCTGGTGCAGCAGGTGACGAAGATCCTTCGCGTGAATCGGCCTGTCATCGACGGCGAGCCGGTGCCGGAGGACGAACGCTACGCGTTTTCGCAGGTCGCGATTCTTTGCCTTTGCTATGCCGTCACGTTCGGGGGCGAGCTGGCGGTGGAGCAGATGCTGCCGGCGTATTTCGAGAAGATGTTCAACGTGTCGGTGGCGATTGCCGGGGTGATGGGGGCGGGATTTGCCTTCGCCAATTTCATCGCACGGCCGCTGGGCGGGATTCTGGGCGATCGCGTCGGTCGCAAGCCGATCATGATCGTCACGCTGGCGGGATCGGCGGCGGGGTTCTTCCTCATTCCGCTGATCAACGGGCACTGGCCGCTATGGGCGGCGATGGGGCTGATCGTGCTCGTCGGGCTGTTCCTGATGGCGGGCAACGGGGCCAACTTCTGCATTGCGCCGCTGATTCGTAAGCCGTTGACGGGACAGATCGCCGGTCTCATCGGCGCCTACGGGAGCGTGGGGAGCGTGGCGTTCATGACCATCCTGCTGCTCACCAACCCCCTGACGTTTTTCATCTCGATGGGGATCACGGCGTTGGCGGCGTTTGCGTGTTGCCTGCTGATCCGCGAGCCGAAGACAGCCGCACGACCGCTGATCGACGCGGACGCGGACCGATCCATCCCGGGGCTTGGCGGCGCGATGGCGGCCACGCTGCTGACGATTGCGTGCCTCGTTGTCGTGGATGCCGCAATGGCTCAACCGGCGCCGCCCCCTGGGGCAGCGGCTAAGCCGGCAGGAGGCGGCCCGCCATCGTATACCGTCGTGAGCTGGAACGAGGATTGGTCGTACCTGCGCGACGCCTCGAAGCGCAGCGATTTTTTCGACCCGATCAAGTACATCCCGCTGAGTGAATCCGGGGACGTCTACGCCTCGTTCGGCGGCCAATTCCGCGAGCGCTACGAGTACTTCAACCACACCAACTTCGGCGCGGGGCCGCAGGAGGCTCGGTCACGCTTTCTTCGGCTACATCGACGTCATCGGCCGCCAGAACATCATCGACCTGCACCCCGGATTCGAGCTGCAACTGGCCAGGAGCAAGCGTTACTTCGAGCGCCTCTCGCTGCGCGGCGACTACCACGTCTTCTGGCGCGAGAGCAATCGGGACGCGGTGTACAACGCTGCCGGCGGGGTTCTTCGCGCATCGGGGGCCAATCGAGATCAGTTCATCGGCAGCGAGGCGGACCTGTTGCTCAATTGGCAGATCGGGCGGCACGTCTCCGGCTACCTGGGCTACAGCCATTTCTTTGCCGGCGATTTCATCGCGCACACCGGGGCGCATCCGGACATCGACTTCGCCTATGCCGCGCTTCAGTTCACGTTTTGAACGACACCATCGCAGGAGTTGCACGATGATTGAAGAATTCAACGACGAGCAGAAGCAATACCTGCAGGGGTTCGCCGCGGGAAGCGGGATCGGGCGGACGCCGCTGACGGTGTTGCCGACGATCGGTGGGGGGGAGGCGTCACGATCGAGCGTTGCGGCAGCGCCGCCGGGGCCCGATGGCGTACTCCGTGCCGCGCAGGATCGCTTTATCGCGGCGGGCAGGAAGCTGACCGCCGAGGAGCAGGCGAAGCGCAATAAGAATGGGTTGGATCTGTGGGACGAGGTGGTGGAGCATGCGCGCAATGGGCGGTACCCCAAAGGCACTGACGTCTTTCTCTTCAAATTTCAGGGGTTGTTTTTCGTGGCGCCTGCACAGGACTCATTCATGTGCCGGCTGCGGTTCCCCGCGGGCATCGTCAACGCGCATCAGATGCGCGGGCTTGCAGCGCTGGCCGAGCGATTCGGCGGCGCGTGCAGCGATGTGACGACGCGGGCCAACCTGCAGATCCGCCAGATCGGGGCGAAGCACACGGTCGACCTGCTGACCGGGCTTCACGATCTGGGCGTGATCAACCGGGGCGCTGGCGCCGACAACATCCGCAACGTCACCGCGAGCCCGACGGCGGGCATCGACCCGCAGGAGATCATCGACACGCGCCCTCTGGCGCGGCAGATGCACCATTACATCCTGAACCACCGAGACATGTACGGCCTGCCGCGAAAGTTCAATATCGCGTTCGACGGCGGCGGTTCGGTGAGCACGCTGGAAGACACGAACGATGTCGGCTTTGTCGCGGTGCGCGTCGGCGAAGGGCATGCGGTGAATGGCGAGGTGATTCCGGCCGGTGTCTACTTTCGCATGCAGCTTGGCGGGATCACGGGACACAAGGATTTTGCCCGCGATTGCGGCGTGCTTCTCGCCCCTGATGAATGCGTTCCCGTCGCCGCCGCGGTCGTGCGTGTGTTTCTTGAGCATGGCGATCGCACCGACCGGGCGAAGGCGCGCCTCAAATACCTGCTCGACGCGTGGGGCCTCGAGAAGTTCGTGTTGGAAACCGAAAAGCAGCTTCCGAAGCGGCTGCGGCGATTTCCGCTT
>JBBRIN010000641.1:0-2776 GCA_038221115.1 Tepidisphaerales bacterium | reverse complement strand
AATACCGTCATCTCGGTCGGCGCCTCATCGCTCACAACGTCCACAACCGCCCGCGCTCCCGGCGCCGTGGACAGACACCACACTTCCCCGGCGCCCTTGGCGGCCAGAAGCGCCTCGCTCAATGAGATCAGCCCCTCCACGCGCATCACGCCCGCCCGCTTCGATTGCTTGGCCGACTCCGTCGCCAACCTCTGCCACCGCTCCAGCTTGTTCTTCCCCTCCGGAAGCACCACGCTCCGCTCCGCCGCCAGCGGCACGAACCGATCCACCCCCAGCTCGCTCAGCTTTTCAATCATCCAATCCGCGCGATTCGCCTTAGGCACCGCTGCCGCGACCGTAAGCCGAATCCGACCGGTCGCCGCCATACTAACTTCCGCAAACCGAGCGACCACCCCCGTTGCGGTGACTCGAACCAGAATCCCAAGCGCCACATTTCCCACATCGTCGAATGCCTCCACCGGCTCCCCCACTTCAAGGCGCAGAACGTCTCGCAGGTGATGCGCCTCGTGATCGGGCAGCGCAACCTCGCCCGTAACGACCTTGGCCAGATGGATTCGCCGGGGCACGCGTGGATTATCGCGCCGGCGCATCGGTGGGCAAGCAGTCCGCCAAATGGTATCATTTGGCAGCGTTATCGGACCTCGCACGCGACGCCCAGCGGGGGTCTTACCCCCTCGCCAGAGCGAACCGATAATTGCCATGGAGTTCCCGGGCAGCACTGATACCCGAGGCGTGCGTGGCGTGGTTCACGCAGGCTCACACTCAGCCGCCGTTCGGAAGGGAGTCGTGCATCATGGGCAAGGCCGCTGTAGACCTGCCCGATCCACCGGATCGGCCTGCGCAAGCCGCGCCCGACGCCCCCGCAAATGTCGACGACCTGCTTGCGCAAATGGCGGGTGATGAGATCGACCGCCTCTTGTCCGAGGCCGATGAGCCTCACGCCAAACCCGCCGCGCCAAAACCCGTGGCAAAAGAAGCCATGGCCTCGCGTCCAATTGAGGCCCCCCAAACGGGTGCAAACGCCACTAACGCCGCGCAGCTCCCTTCGGCCACAGCGGTTGATCCCGAAGTAGATGCGCAGTTGGACGAGCTCTACGCGCAGCTCGATTCGCATGGCGCCGCCGCCAGCGCGGCCGTCGTGCCCCCCGGCGCCAGCGAGCCATTCCGCCCCACAGAGGTTGCGGCCGCCATCACATCGAAGGAAAAGTTCATTGCCACTCAGCCGTCCGTGGCCGATGGAGTGCGCGTACCGGCCGCTGAGAAACTCAAGCCCCCCGTCACCGATCCGCCGCCGCCAAAGGGCGCATCCGCACAGGATGCCGTGGCCGCCACTGCCGAGGCCATGAGCGCCGAGGAGCGCGCCGCCCTCTCCATGGGGATGGCGATAGAAGATCCCGCCGCTGCCGTCGATGAAGCCGATACCGCTGAGGAGCAAATTCCCGTCTTGTTAACGCCTCTGGCCGGTGGCCCCGAGTGGCTCCGCGAATTAGCCGGCAAGCTCGCCCTCTTGACGCTCTTCAACGCCGCCGCGGTCTTGGTCTACGTCTTCCTGTTTCGCAAGCACTGAATCACTTCATCGACACCGTCACGGTTTTGATCTCGGTGTAATTGCGAAGCGCATATTCGCCAAGCTCCCGGCCGATCCCCGACATCTTAAACCCGCCGAACGGCGCAGCCGCGTCAAAGACGTCATAGCAATTGATCCACACCGTCCCCGCCTTCAGCTCCGCCGCCATGCGGTGCGCCTTGGCGATATCGCGCGTCCACACCGCCGCGGCCAGCCCGTACCTCGTCTTGTTCCCGCGATGGATCACATCCTCGATGTCCTTGAACGGGATGATCGACATCACCGGCCCGAAGATCTCCTCACACGCGATCTGCATTTCGTCGTTTACCTCGCCAAAAATCGTCGGCTCAATAAAGTATCCCTCTTTGCCCACCCGCCCTCCGCCGGCGAGCAACTTCGCGCCCGACTTTTTGCCCGAGTTGATGTACGACATCACCTTGTCGAACTGCTCCTGGCTGACCTGCGGCCCCTGCGTCGTCTTCGGGTCAAACGGATCGCCCACCTTCGTCTGCTTCACCTTCTTGATCATCCGGCTCACAAACTCGTCGTGAATATGCGACTCGACGAAAAGCCGAGAACCCGCGCAGCAGCATTGCCCCTGGTTGAAAAACAGCCCGAAGTGCGAGCCCTCCACCGCCGCGTCCAGATCGGAATCCGCGAAAACAATGTTCGGCGACTTCCCACCCAGCTCCAACGTCACGCGCTTCAGGTTCGTCCGGGCCGCCGCCTGCATGATCAGCTTCCCCACCTCCGTCGATCCGGTAAACGCCACCTTGTCGATGTCGTAATGTTCGGCGACCGCTGCGCCCGCTGTCTCGCCAAAGCCGGGAATGATATTGACCACCCCCTCAGGAATGCCCGCGTCCATCGCCAGCTCGCCCATGCGCAGCGCACTGAGCGGCGTCTGCTCCGCCGGCTTCAGAACAATCGTGCATCCCGTCGCCAGCGCCGGTCCCCACTTCCAGGCTTGCATCAGCAGCGGAAAATTCCACGGGATGATCTGCCCGACCACGCCCACCGGCTCGTGCCGCGTGTAACAGAAGAACGGCCCGTTGACCGGAATCGTCTTGCCCTCAATTTTGTCCGCCCACCCGCCGTAGTAACGATAGCAGTCGATCGTGAGCGGCAGATCGGCCGCCATCGAGTCCTTCAATGGCTTCCCGTTGTCCAGCGATTCGAGCATCGCCAGCTCTTCCTTGTTCTTCTCAA
>JBBRIN010000640.1:0-2787 GCA_038221115.1 Tepidisphaerales bacterium | reverse complement strand
CCAGATCACGCCGGTCGACACATATTTGGAGATGTACGGGATATCGTGCTCGATGACGAAATGGGTGACGGCGGTACCGATCGGGAGCAGGATGAGCACGAGGACAATCATCGTGACGACCACAATCGTCAGCATGACGGCGAGCGGGCGCTGCCTGTAAAAAGGACGTGGGCGCTGCACGTCATAGACGCGGTCAAGGCCGGCCATCGTCATGTTCATGCCGCCACTGGCGGCCCAAATGGTCACGAGAATGCCAACGCTCAACAGGCCGTTATGCGTCTGGTGCATCACTTTATAGACGTTCAGCCAGACCATGTCGTACGCCTCGGCGGGGAGGTAAGCGAGCGCGCCTTGGATGACGTCGCCGGCCTTGTCCTTCACGTGCGGCGGCAGGTAGGGCAGGAGGGTGAGCAAGAAGATGAAGAACGGGAAGATGGCAAAAAGCCATGCGTAGGCGAGCGCGGCGGCCCAGACGAAGACGGCGTCTTCATTCATCTCCTTGAAAACGCGTTTGCCCAGCGTCCAGGGGCCGACAGCTTTGAACGCGCGGGGAAGGTCTTTCAGACAGGCCATGGCGGGATTGTTCAGGAAGGAGGCGAGGGTAGCAACGAGGAATGTGTTCTAAAGTTGCACGATGCTTATACGGCGATGCGTGCGACGACCGCGGCGATGGGCTAGTGATTTGGTGAGCGGTGGTCGGCTGCCCGGCCGTTCATGCGCTGCTGGATGGTGTCGAGCAGGCGCTCGGGGTCGAAGGGCTTGGTGAGGTAATCGTTGGCACCGCATTGGGTGGCGCGGTGCCGCATCTCTTCCTGATCCAGGGCGGTGAGCATGACGATGGGGACGCCGGCGGTTCGAGGGTCGGAGCGGATGCGGCGGCAGATCTCGAATCCGTCAAGGTCGGGAAGCATGACGTCGAGCACGATCAGCGAGGGTGGATGGTCATGCGCGGCAGACAGGGCGTCTTCGCCGCGCCCGACCCGCCTGCAGGGATAGCCCGCTAGCTCGACATAAGCGCCGATGAGCTCATTGATCTCCGGGTCGTCTTCGACGACGAGGACGTCATTGAAACGCGTGCCGGCGACTCCGTGGGACTGATCGGCGACCGCGGTGTGGGTATCGGCGTCAGCGTCGATCGGAAAGACGGAGTGAGGCATGGTATCGCGATTACGGTCGGAGTCGAGGTTGCCCGTTGTGGTCGCGTCGGTGGCGCTGCCCGTAGGTTTGAACGGCTGCGATGGGTCCGCCATTTTCTCCGATCCTCGTCCGGCCTGCCGTGATTATAGTACGACTTCAGCCGCAGGAATGGAATAAGCGGAATTGGGAGGGTGTGGCGGTTCCGACCCAGGGGCAGTGGCGGCGAAGAGGCCAATGGAATGGTTATGCAGTTGCAAACGCTGCCCACCGCGGAGGTCTGGAGGGCCATTGAGGTGTACCTGTCGCTCGCGTACACGAGCACGTTGCCATCGGCGGTGAGGGCGAAGCTCGAAACGCTGCGATCGCTGAAGGCCGACGAGTTTTATCAGAGCCCGATCTTCGAGCGTGACGGGGCCGGCGGCTCTCCACAAAAGGTGAGCCTGCGCCTCGGCAATAGGCTCTACCCGCACATGAAGCTGACGATCGAGCGCTCCCCGGATAAAAGCGGTTACCTCTTCCGCGCCGACACCCACGACAAACATGTCTGCCCCGCGCCGGGAACGCGGGATTACGCGGCATTCACGCAGTTGATGGAGAACAATCAGAAGCTCGCGCAGGCCATTGAGACCGGTTGGGCCGAGCAGCGGCTGCCGACGTTCAAAACGTACCTGCGGGAAGATCTGGCGCGGCGGGGAAAAGCTTCCTGAGCCGGGGCTTTGCCAGTCACCCGGCCTTCTTCACCTGCAAGCCCACCGCCCTAGCCAACGCCGCCGCCTTGTCGGTCTTCTCCCAGGAGAATGACCCGTCAGTGCCGGGGATGCGGCCGAAGTGGCCGTGGCGGGCCGTCTGCTTATAGATCGGGCGAAGCAGGTTGAGCGCCTTGATGATGCCGCGCGGCGTCAAGGCGAAGGTCTCCTTGACGAGCTCCGCAATCTGATCTTCGGGGATCACCGCGGTTCCCTCGGTGCTGACGGTGACACTCACCGGATTGGCGACGCCGATCGCATAGGCAAGCTGCACTTCGGCGCTTTGGGCGAGACCGGCGGCGACGATGTTTTTGGCGATATAGCGGCCCATATAGCAGGCCGAGCGATCCACTTTCGACGGATCCTTGCCTGAGAAGGCGCCGCCGCCGTGGGCGCCGCGGCCGCCATAGCTGTCGACGATGATTTTGCGTCCGGTGAGGCCGGTGTCGCCGTGCGGTCCGCCGACGACGAATTTCCCGGTCGGGTTGATATGGAAAATGATGTCGTTGTTCCAGAGCTTGCGGGGAATCACCGGCTTGATCACGAGGTCAATGATCTGCTGTTTGGCACGCTCGGTAATGACGTCGCGCTTCTTGTCGAGAACGGACGTATCGTGCTGGGTGGAGACGACCACGGTGTGGACGCCAACGGGGCGCTCATTCTCATAGGCGATGGTGACCTGGCTCTTTCCGTCGGGCCGCAGCCAGGGGAGCTTGCCGTTGGCGCGGACCTGCGCGAGGCGCTCAACGATGCGGTGCGCCATGTGGATCGGGAGCGGCATGAGCTCGGGCGTTTCGTTGCAGGCATAGCCGAACATCAGCCCCTGGTCACCGGCGCCTTGTTCCTTGTCGTCGTCCTCCGCCTTGTCGACGCCGCGGGCAATGTCGGGCGATTGGCTATGGAT
>JBBRIN010000639.1:0-2792 GCA_038221115.1 Tepidisphaerales bacterium | reverse complement strand
TTCCGCGCTCTTTCAATTTTTTGCAACTCGGAAACCGGATAAGGGGTCACTTCCCATTCTTGAGTTTTTCTCATTCTTGAATTTTCGCGGCATGAAGAGGATGATGCGACGATGGCTCGACCTCGACGCGTCATCTCCGGCGGCATGATTTACCACGTGCTCAACCGGCGGGTGGCATTTCCACTAATTTGATTGCCATGCTCCACGTTTACGTGGGCATGCTCCCTTTCGGTACTCGCCAAGGCCCCTCCGGCCCCCCCCAGCCGCCTCCGATCGACTGAGAATCACCACTGTTCATTTCAAGGTGAAGTCGAACCGAGGAACGAATACCACGCCCACGCGAGCGTGAGAACGTGGCATCCCAAAAACATGCAACCGCCCGTGGCCGATGCCGCCCGCCAATGCGGACAGGGCATGACTGCCCGCATGTCCAGGCCTCCCATGATCCGGTCACTTCGCCTGCTCCGCCGCCTTGATCAGCGCGCCCGAATCCGCGCGCCCCCCGTGGGTCTTGCTCACCTTGGCGAAGCGGACCACGTTGTGCGTGTCGATGACGAACGACGACGGGTAGGCCGTTTCCTTCGGCGCGTTCCACCGCAGACCGTATGCGTTGACGAACGCGTAGTCCGGATCGATGACGAACGTGAACGTCTCCGGCAGCGCTTTGCCCTTGACGAATTCATCGGCGTGATCCTTCAGGTACTCCGACGGCCCGGGGTAAACCAGAACCAGCTGCGCGCCCGCCGCCGCCAACTCCTTCTGATGATCGATCAAGTCACCGACCTGCTTCGTGCAGATCGGGCACTGATACCCCGGCCAGCCGCGAAGCACGACCAGCACCACCGGAGATTTCGCAGTGAGCTCCCGGAGCGTGACCGACTTGCCCTCAGGGGTCTTCAGCGCGAAATCCCTGGCCGTGTCTCCCACCCCTGGCGATGCCGGCGCGGTAGCCGCTGGGGCAGGGGCGGCAGGGGGGGAAGGGGGAGCGGACAGAACGTTCGTCGCCATGAAGACGCCGAACAACCAGGAGGCAAGCACTCGAATCATAAAACGCTCCGTACGCGGCCAACGAAATCCCGTCGCCGTCAACACCTGCGGCCACGCCATCGCGCGTCCCACCCCGTCGTTCACGGCCGGCATGTGAACTAACTATCCCCTCGCGCCCTTTATTCCGGCCGCGAACTTGCATCCGTGGAGCAACCATCGCTCGTCGCCGCACCCGCGGCGTCATCCGGCATGGCTTGGGCTTAAAAGCCTTATCCATGACAAAGGCTGGCTCGCAAGATCATTTTCCCTTCGCTAAGAGCCCCGCCACAGGCGGCGGAGGTTAACGAGGCGGGGGTCCGGGAGCAGCGCCCCCGGCTGGGTGCTCGCGGTCGTCGAACATCCCTGTCAACAAGCCGTGTTCCACGTATCCATTCGGCCTCAGGCACGATGCCGCGGCGATCGCCGCGGCCGGCCCGGCGCCGACGATGTCGCATCCGAGCGGCGGCTCACGTAGGGACCACGGTTGAGTCTAAATTTAGGAAAAACCGCGACCACCGCAAACGTGGCACCCGATTCATCGGCAATGAAGATATAAGAAGCAAAGGGCGTTTCCGCGGACGCTGGGATATTCTTCGAGTGTGTGCGAACCAAGAGTCCTGGAATCCGAAGGAGAACGCCCCATGCCTATCGAGCATTTTATCGCGATGGATACGCATAGCTACACCACCGACATCTGCGTGAAGACGCGGGCCAACACGCCGGGCCGCACGTGGCGGGTGACGACGACGATCCTCGAGATGCGCAAGGTGATCGAGTCGGTTCGCCGGCCGCGGCATGTTGCCTTTGAGGAAGGGCCGCTCGCTTCGTGGTTGTATCGGAATCTTAAAAGTGACGCGGACGTCATCACCGTCTGCGACCCGCGCAAGAACGCGTGGGTCGCCAAGGGCGGCGACAAGGATGACCCGATCGACGCCGGCAAGCTGGCGGACCTTTTGGCCGGCGGGTATCTCAAGGCCGTGCATCACAGCGATGAGCTTTCGCGCGACGTGTTCAAGGCGTTCGTCGGTTCGTATCACGAGCGTGTCGGTCATCGCGTGGCGGCGGGCAACAAGGTGATCGGCGCGTTCAAGCGCCACGGCGTGGTGATCCGCCAGAAGGACTTCGCGGACAAAACGCCAAGACCTTCTCTGATGGAAAAGCTGCCGGGCGATGAGGCGATGGCGCCGGCGAAGCTGGCGATCGAAGTGCTGCTGGAGTCGTTCGACCTGGCGCGTCGCCACGAGTGCAAGCTGCGCCGCGAGCTGATTCGGTTGTCGAAGGACAACGAACTGATCGTGCGGCTCACCGCGTTGCCGGGGATCGCGCACGTGCGGGCGGCGACGCTGGTGGCGTACCTCGACACGCCCTGGCGTTTCCGCAGCAAGCAGGCGCTCTGGAAGTACCTGGGGATCGGCCTCGTGCGCAAGACCAGCGGCTCGGGGCCCGTGCAGTTGGGCATCGATCCCAGCTCGAACAAGACGCTCAAGAGTGTGATCATCGGCGCTGCCAAGAGCGCGACCACGCTGTGTGGCGACAACCCTTTTGCAAGACAACACCAACGATGGAAGGAGCGTGGCTTATCCCCGCGCAACGCCCGCCGGAATGTCGCGCGAAGCCTGGCGGCGGTGATGTGGGGCATGTGGAAAAGCGGAAACGTCTACGAAGCGGCCCAGGTGGATCGCCCGCCCCGCGACGAGAGCGACGAGCCAAAGACGAATCGGTCGGACCGCTGAACACGGCGTGAGCCGCGCAGTCCCACGGGTGGC
>JBBRIN010000638.1:0-2793 GCA_038221115.1 Tepidisphaerales bacterium | reverse complement strand
GTTGGGGGGGGCGAGCGGGGGATACACTTCGGGGCGGAAGGAGATTATTGATCTACTGCGGCAGCGATCGCGGCCTTACTTGTTCTCGAACACACTGCCGCCGGCGGTGGCGGGGGCGTCGATTGAGGCGATTCGTCTGGTGTCGGGGGCGCCGGAACTGCGCGAGCGGTTGTGGACGAACACGCGGTTCTTCCGCGCGGAGATGACGCGGCGCGGGTTTGACATCGCGCCGGGGGAGCATCCGATCGTGCCGATCATGTTTTATGACGCGGCGAAGGCGGCGCGCATGGCCGAGCGGATGCTGGAGCTGGGGGTGTACGTTATCGCGTTCAGCTATCCGGTGGTGCCGATGGGGCGGGCCCGGATTCGAACCCAGATTTCGGCGGCGCACACGCGCGAGGATCTGGAGTTTGCGCTTCATTCATTTGAGGAGGCGAGGCGCACGGTCGACGCATAAGATTGGGTGCTATGCGGTTCTTCCAGCGGTCGCAGCCATCGCACCCCCTTACCGGCGCGCGCGTCGGGGAGCGTGACGTTGAGTCACTCACGCAATTCATTGGCGCGGACCTGTTGGACCTGGCGCGCGGGAAGGGGCGGGGGTTGTTTTCGAGCAGGTTCTGGTCGGACAAGCTGATGGAATGGTCGATGCGGGATGCGGGGTTTAAGACGCAACTCTTTCGGTTTGTGGATGTGATGCCGGCACTGCGGACGGCGGAGCAGATTCACGGGCATTTGACGGAGTATTTGACGCAGCCGGGGGTGACGCCGCCGCCGTTTTTGAAGCTGGGGCTGTCGGCGGGCGGGCTTTTGAAGGGGACGCTGGCGAAGACGGTGACGTCGCAGATTGAGGCGATGGCAGAGCGATTCGTGGCGGGGACGGATGCGACGAGCGCGCTGCCGACGCTGCGGGAACTGTGGGAGGGGGGCGTCGCGTTCAGCGTGGATCTGTTGGGTGAGGCGTGCGTGAGCGATGCGGAGGCAGTGGAGTATCAGCGGCGGTATCTGGAGCTGATTGAGGTGCTGCCGCGCGAGGTGGCGGCGTTTGGGGATCGGGCGGTGTTGCAGACGGATCACCTGGGGGCGATCCCGCGGGCGAACGTGTCGATCAAGATCAGCAGTTTGTCGGCGCGGATCAGTGCGGCGGATTTTGAGGGGACGCTGGTGAGCCTGACCGAGGCGCTGACGCCGATCCTGCGGGCCGCGGCGGCCAACGGGGTGTTTGTGAACTTCGACATGGAGCAGCACGCGCTGAAGGACCTGACGGTGGCGCTGTTCAAGCGATGCTGCGAGGCGATCGAGTTTCCGGCGGGATTGGCGATGCAGGCGTATCTGAAGAGCGGCGACGCCGACGCGGCGGACCTGATCGCGTGGGCGAAGCGCAGCGGGCGGCAGGTGAGCGTGCGGCTGATCAAGGGAGCGTACTGGGATTATGAAACGACGCATGCGGGGCAGATGAATTGGCCGAGCCCGGTGTGGGAGGAGAAGGGGCAGACCGATGCGTGCTTTGAGCGCATGAGCGAGGCATTCATTGCGCAGGTGCCGCGAACGAAGGGGGAAGCGGGGGTGAAGCTGGCGATCGGGTCGCATAATCTGCGGTCGATCGCGCATGCGCTGGCGGTGGCGCGGCGGGCGGGGCTGCCGGAGAACGCGCTGGAATTTCAGATGCTTCGGGGGATGGCGGACGAGCTGAAGGCGGCGATGGTGGAACGGGGGCATCGGGTGCGCGAGTATGCGCCGGTGGGGCAGATGCTGCCGGGCATGGCGTATTTGGTGCGCCGGCTGCTGGAGAACACGAGCAACGAGTCGTGGCTGCGGGCGGGGTTTAGCGATGGGGTGGATGCGGCGAAGCTGTTGGCGGCGCCGCGGGGCGAGGTATCGCAATCTGCCAAAATGGATTCCGCGCCGGTGGTGTTTCGCAACGAGCCTTGGCGCGACTTTGCCGATGCGACGCAGCGCGGGGAATTTGCGGCGGCCATTGATCAAGCGGTCGTTCCGGTGGTGGCTACCGACGGCACGCTTGTCGACGTGGAGCGTTGCGTGACGGAGGCGCACGCGGCGTTCCCGGCGTGGCGGGATCGCACGCCTGACGATCGCGCGGCCATCTTGGTGCGCGCGGCGGGGATCATGCGGTCGCGCCGGGATGCACTGGCGGGGGTGATGATCCGGGAGGCGGGCAAGCCGTGGCAGGAGGCGGATGCGGATGTGTGCGAGGCGATCGATTTTTGCGAGTATTATGCGCGGCATGTGGTGCCGCTGCTGTCGCCGCAGAAGCTGAGCCATTTGGCGGGGGAGAACAACGAAGTCTGGCACGAGGGGCGCGGGGTCACGGCGGTCATCAGTCCGTGGAATTTCCCACAGGCGATCCTGTGCGGGATGACGGTGGCGGCGCTGGTCACCGGGAATACTGCGGTGGTGAAGCCGGCCGAGCAGACGCCGGGGATCGCGAGGCTGTTGTGCGAGATTCTGTGGGAGGCGGGGGCGCCGCGCGGCGTGCTGCAGTTTCTGCCGGGTGTTGGCGAGATCGTCGGGGCGGCGCTGGTGCGTCACCCGCGGGTGGCGAACATTGCGTTTACGGGTTCGAAAGCGGTGGGGTTACAGATCATCCGGGAGGCGGCGGTGACGCCGGAGGCGCAGGGGTTCGTGAAGCGGGTCATCTGCGAGATGGGCGGGAAGAACGCGATCATCGTCGATGCGTCGGCCGACGTGGATGAGGCGGTGCTTGGCGTGCGGCAATCGGCGTTTGGGTACGCGGGGCAGAAATGCTCGGCATGCAGCCGGGTGATCGTGCTTGAG
>JBBRIN010000637.1:0-2795 GCA_038221115.1 Tepidisphaerales bacterium | reverse complement strand
GGCGGCGATGCGGGCGCATGCCTCGCGTGGGGGGGTGGGCGATGGACGGTGATGAATGAGTTGGGTCGGGCGGGATTGGAGCGGTTTAACCTCTACCGCAATGGCTCGCCGGCGGAGAAAGACGCAGACAAGAATGTCTGCCCCACCGTATGCGGCGCGTGAGGTTCAATTGTCTTAGTCGTTGCTGGATTCGCGGGTGGCCATGAGTTGGAGCATGGCGGCGCAGGGGTCAGGGGCGGTGGTTGGGGTCGAGGGGAGATCGGAGCCGAGGAACTGGCGGATCTGCTCGAGGCTGGCGGCGGGGATGTTGGCGGGGTCGGTGTCGCGGGCGGCGAGCTCGACGCCGATCACCTTGTTGGCGGCGAGGACGGGCGAGCCGCTGAGGCGGGGGTGGCGGGTGAGGGTGATCTTCCAACTGGCGGCTGGGGGCGGGGGGGGTTTTGCATTCCCGGCCATGAATTCGGCGATGGGGTCGAAGATGTTGACGTGGGGGTAGCCGGCGCATTGGACGGGGCCGCCGGCGAAGGCGGGGGCGATGCCGAGGGGGGCGAAGCGGGCGTCGTTGACACGCAGGAGGGCGAGGCCGGACGCTTCATCGGCGCGGACGAGTTCGGCCTTCATCGGGGTGCCGTCGGCACTCTGGACGGTGATTGTGGAGGCGCGCGCGACTTGGGCGGCGGCGGTGAGGAGCAGGTGCTCGGCAACGGGGAACGCGGCGGCGTAGGTAGTGATGAGGACGTTTTTCTTCGGCGCCTGCTGGGCGGCGATGGAGACGAGGGGCTCATCGGCATGGGCGGCGGTGTCGGCGGGGGCGGGGGAGCCGCGGCGGGAGGGCATTGGTAATGCGCCCTGAGCGAAAGGGGAGTCGCTTTCGGCGACGGCGATGGTGGTGCCGGTGCCTGTCACCGGGGGTGGGGTGAGATCGTCCATCGCCACGAGGGTCATGGCGCGCGGGAAGGTGGGGCGGAGGATTTTGCCGTAGAGAGGGGGATAACCCTTCAGTTTTTCGGTGCGGGCGTCGGTGAGGCGGTTGAGCTCTTTGGTGGCGTCGGCAAGGTCGGCGGCGGTGCGGTTCTTGTGGTGGACCAGCTCGCGCACCACGTCGACCTCGTGCTGCTGCCTGTCGACCTGAGCGTCCATCGCGTCGAGCTCTTTGTCGAGCCTGGCGATTTCCTTGTCGACGGCGGCGTTGGCGGCGACCTTCTTGTCCACCTCGTGAGCGCGAAGCCAGTTGACGCCCCACCGCTTGTAGCCGGGGCGCTGGGCTTCGACCCTGGCGTTGTAGGCGATGTAGAAGTTGGCGCAGTCCTGGAAGAGCCGCGCCTTTTTCGCCTGGGCGTCGCTCATGGCAAGCGCCGTGCCCATCGCGTTGAGCATCGGCTCATCGAGGTCCTTGGAATGGGCGGTCAGGTAATCCATGACGATCTTGGCGCCGCGCATCGGGTTCTTCAGGGCGATCTGGCAGACGCAGGCGTTGAGCACCAGCGCGCGGTTGGCGGACGGGCCGGCGGCGGAGATGGCCTTCTCCATCGGCTCGCGGCCGCGGGAAAAATCGTTGAGATACATGTAGGCGTCGGCGAGGCCGTGGAGGGCGACGACGTTTTTAAGGTCGACGGCGGCGGCGTCGGAGAAGGCGTCGCGGGCGGATTTATATTCGCCGGCGGCGAGGGCGTCTCGACCCTGCTTGAGGAGCGCGTCGATGGTTTTGGGGTCTACCTTTTTGCCAGGGATGGCGGTGGCGGTCGGGGATGCGACGTTGGCGGAGGGGGTGGTGGCGCGGGCGGGGACGGGCGTCGGGGGAGTCGGGGAATCTTTAATTAGCTGGTCGAAGTCATTGATCCCGACGCGGACTTCGCCGAAGCGGGTCTTGACCACGTATTCGGTGTCGCGCTTGGCGACGTCGCCGGTGAAGCGGCGGCCATCCTTGGTGACGACGGTATCACCGCGCGCGAGCGTGGCGAGCGCGAAGGCGGCCAACAGCAATCCTGAACGCCGCATGATGGAAGTTCCTTCCGGCTGAGTACAGCGTGTCCCCGGTCCCTGGCGATCGGATGAGACGTGGAGGGGCACGAAGAGTTCCCGTGTAGGCTACTGTAGCGGCGAAGGGGCGTTGATCCAACGGGACACGGGCGCGGTGGGCTGCCGGTGGCGGCCGGCAGCCCGATGCGAGAACATTCAGCGGGATGGGTTATTCAAAATCATCGGGGATTTCGTCCAGGTCGCGGTAGGTGCGCGGCTGAAGGGGGGCGGGGGTCAAGGGCTCTTCGGCGTCATCGGTCTCGACGATCAACTGATGACGATCGGTGGAGACGCCTTTGGCGCGGCCGACGGGAGTGGAATCGTCCTTGGACGGTTCGGCCACTTCGGCCCGGGCGGTGGATTTGCCGCGACCTTTCTTGGGGGCGGGGGCGGCGGCTTCCTTTGCGGGGGCACGGCCCTTACTGCGCTTGGCGGCGCCGCCGCGCGAACCGCGGCGGGTCTTACGCTTGGGTGCGGCGGCTTCTTCGGCGTCATCCGCCGGCGGCGCGGCAGGTTCGTCGGCTTCAGGAGTTTGAGGAGGAGCAGCCTGCGACTGGGCTCTTGCGGGCGGGCGCTGGGCACGATGGTCGCGCTCATCGCGGTTGTCGCGCTGCTCATCGCCGCGATTGGGGCGATCCTGACGATCGTCAGAACGGTCCTGGCCGTCGATCATCATTTCGTCGCGATCGTCGGGTTCGCGATCGTTCACTTCCTGGCTGCCTTGGCGGGGCTGTCCGACTTCTTCGCGGCGCATGGTCTCGGCGTCGACATCCTCC
>JBBRIN010000636.1:0-2796 GCA_038221115.1 Tepidisphaerales bacterium | reverse complement strand
CGCCGTAAACGTGATCAACATCGCCCCGACATTCAGCGCGAGGGTGAGCCCATCCGTGGTTCCACGAGCCGCGGCGTCGACGAGGTTGGCGTCAATGCGCTCGACCTTGAACTGCACGCCCGCGGCCGTGGGGGGAACCTCAGTCTCCGGCACCATGAGCTTCGAGATGAGCAGCGAGGCCGGCGCCGAGATAAAGCAGGCCGCCGCCAGATGCCCCCCGGCGGATTGGATATACGGCTCCAGCCACGCCGTGTAGAGGCCGAGGACTCCGGACGCAATGTTGGCAAACCCCCCGACCATGATGCACATCAGCTCCGAGTTAGTCGCGGCAGCCACGAACGGCTTGACCATCAGCGGCGCTTCGGTCTGCCCCACAAAGATGTTGGCAGCGGCCGACAGCGTCTCCGCCCCGCTGGTCTTCATCGACTTGCTCATCGTCCAGGCGAGGCCCTGCACGATGTACTGCATAATCCCCGAATGGTACGCGACCGCCGTCAGCGCCGAAAAGAACAGGATCGTCGGCAGGATGAAGAAGGCGAAGTACGAGCCGGTGTCGGCGAACCCCTTGAAAATGCGGCCTGCGCCGGGGGAGGTGACCGTGACGGGGACTCCCTTCGGATCGGATAAATTTCCAAAGACAACCTGCGCGCCGGCGCGAGTGAAGCCGAGGAGCGCGTCGATCAGATCATTGATGTATTGGAGGAGTCGCGGGACGCGAAGGACGAGCACGCCGAAGAACAGTTGCAGCGCGATTCCCCAGGCGAGGGTGCGCCACGGGATGGCCGCGCGCGGACCGCGAATCCGCCCAATGGCGTAGCCGCCGGCGACGAAAACGGCCAGGCCAAGTGCGCACTGCGCGCGCTGGAGCGGCGAGCCGTGCACGGACAGGGGGTTATTGTTGTCAGGGACCAGCCATGCGATGGCGACCGAGGCGGCAGCGACGAAGAGCGGCGGCAGGAGCGTTTGAGCGCGGGATACGGTTGCGTGAGGCAGGAGAGTGTCATCGGTGGGCATTCGCGGGGTCATCATAGAGAGGGGCGATGCGGCGGCAACGTTTGAACCCAGCGGCGACAGCGCGGACGCGTTCCGCCGGTATCAACATCGAGTCGTTTCCGTTGCGGGAGCGATGGGTTATGCTGTGCCAGCCTGGATTTATCTAATCACTGGAGGCCTTCGATGCGGCGTCTTGGATTCCTGGCAGTGTCGGTGTTGTTCGTTGGGGCGATGGCGTTCGGTAGTGATTGGCCCCAGTATCGCGGGCCAAATCACGATGGGCGGTCGGACGAGAAGATCACCAAAGAGTGGTCGGCCGGTGGGCCGCCGGTGGTTTGGAAGGCGTCGATGGGATTGGGGTTTTCGTCAGTGGCGGTGGCGGGTGGGCGGGCGTACTGCAATGGTGAGAAGGACGGGAAGGAGTGCTGCTTCGCCCTGGACGCAGAGACGGGAAAGCAGCTGTGGATGACGCCCATCGGGGGCTCAATCAAGGATCGCCAGGGCGCGGATGGGCCGCGGTCAACGCCGGCGGTGAATGGGGATCGGGTGTACCTTTATGGGATATATCAGGAACTTGTGTGCTTGGATGCGGCAACCGGTAAGGATATCTGGAAGCACGACCTGAGGAAGGAGAATAACTGGAATATCACGGAGATCGGCATCTCCAAATGGGGCGGCGCGGCCTCAGTGGTGGTGGAAGGAGATCTGCTGTTCGTCGAAGGGGGCGGTCCTGGCAAGGGGATGATGTCTTTCGATAAGACTAGCGGAAAATTAGCGTGGGCGCATGGCGACGATCTCATGACGCATTCGACGCCCACGGTTGCGACCATTCATGACGTGCGCCAGATCATTTTCCTGACGCGGAAGGGATTGGTGGGGTGCGAGCCAAAGACGGGGAAGGAGCTCTGGCGCTACGAGTGGGACAAGGTGGGCGGGAACATCGCCTCGGAGGCGATGTCGCCGGTTGTCGGCGGCGACATTGTGTATTGCTCGGCATCGTATAAGCAGGGGTCCGGGGCGTGCCAAGTGACCAGGAAAGTGGATGGGACGTTCGCGGCGAAGGAGCTGTGGCGCGTGCGTGGCGACACGATGGAGAACCACTGGACGACGCCGGTGTATCAGGATGGATACTTATATGGCCTCTATAAGAAGCCCTTCCAGCTCCGCTGCATTGACATCAAAACGGGTAAGGAGATGTGGGTGAAGGGTGGGTTCACGTGGCAGGGGGGGACGACGCTGGTGGATGGATGCGTTCTGGTGCAGGATGACGGCGGGGATCTGGTGCTGGTGGAGGCGACGCCGAAGGGCTTTCATGAGCTGTCGCGATGCAAGCCGTTGAAGGGGCAGTGCTGGACCATGGCGACAATCGCGAATGGCAAGATTTACGCGAGGAGCACGAATGAGGGGGGGAAGGGGGCGGCCGGAGCGTCGGGGGCGATTGTCTGTTTGGATGTGGCGGTGAAATGAGAGAAACTTCATGAAATTTGCATTCAGCACTATTTGCTGCCCGACGTGGGATTTTGAGACGATCGTCGCGAAGGCCAAAGAGTATGGGTACGGCGGCGTGGAGGTGCGCGGGTTTCTGAACGAATCCGTCTTGACGGCGGCGAACGTGTTTCTGGCGGATCCGGCGAAGATCCGGGGGCTGTTTCAAGACGGCGGGGTTGAGATCGCCTGCCTGGCGAGCTCGGTGTCGATGAAGGGAAAGCGCCGCGAGGACGCGCGGGGCGCGGAGGAACTGCGTCAGTTCATCGACACCGCCGCGGCACTGGGGTGCGGGATGGTGAAGCTGTTTGACACGCA
>JBBRIN010000635.1:0-2803 GCA_038221115.1 Tepidisphaerales bacterium | reverse complement strand
TTCATCGAGGGCGGAACGCTCCAGGTCGACCCATCCCCTTCCTCCATTCGCGGCATCAGCCTTCCGGCGAATGCCGAAGTCACGAACAACGCCCGCCTGGTCATCAACGCCGCTGGAGTCAACGGCGCCAACGGCGTCACGACCGCGTTTGTCACCGGCTCCGGCACTACCACTATTACGGCGCAAGGCGTGCTCAATTCGCCCATCATTGTCCAGAACGGCGTCGTCAACGACGGCATCCTGCTTCTGACCAGCAGCGGCAGCATTGGCGCCGTAAGCGGCGCCGGCAGTTTCTCTGTCGGCTCTGGTGGCTCGGCGACTCTCTCCGTCGGGAAGCTCGTGCAAGGCTCCCTCACGCTCGCGCCCAGCAGCTCGGTGACGCTCACCAGCGTTCCGCATGTCGCCTCGATGGTAAATACATTGAATGGTTCATTCAGGGTCGACTCGCGAATCGTGACCTGTATAGCGACAACGTCGCCGGATCGCGAGGGATTTACATGCAAGCCAATAACAGTGGCGTCTACATTAGGAAGAATGTAGACGGTGTCCACTCTGATATTTGGGTCGACGGCGTGTCGCCAGAGACGGGGATGCCAGCCCAGCAGGCGGTGGCGTCACAAACGAGCTCCTTCTCCGTGACGGGCTCGGACGCGGATGACATCGTCACGATCGACTTTTCGAACGGTAACCCACTGCCCGCTGGCGGTCTACTTTTCGACGGGAAAGCTGGCGTGAATAGAGTGAGAATCATCGGCAGCAACCAGAACGACTCAATCGCACTGGCGTCGGGCGGCATTTCGGTCTCGGGGTCCGGTTTCGGCGGAGCAAGCATCTCAGCGGCAAAAGCGGCAATTCTTCAATTCCCCGGCGGCTCCGGCGGCAACGACGCGCTCAACGTCAATGGCGGCACCTGGCAAATCGACGCCGACACCCCCACCGGCACGCCGAATGTCTCCGTCGCCGTCGCTGCCGGGGCCACGGCGACGTTTAGCGGCAATCAGCACCTGGCGAACCTGACCGTCAACGGCGGTACCGCAAAGATCGTGACGTCATCGCGGAAGACAGTGTTCGCGGCGGGGTTGACGATGGCGGGGGGTGGGTTGCTGGATATCGGGAACAACTTTTTGATGGTGGACAACGTCCAGACGCCGGCGGCGAGGGTTCGGCAGTATTTGATCAATGGCTATAACAACGGCGGCTGGAACGGCGTCGGCGGAATTACCAGCACGACGGCGGCGGTTAGCGGGCTGGCGTTGGGGTACGCGGACAAACGAGGGGCGGGGTTGAACCAGGTGCTGGTGGCTCAGACGGTGTATGGCGATGCCAATCTGGATGGGACGGTGGACGTCGGCGACTTCGGCAAGATGAGCGCCAATTTTGGGGGCTCGGCCGCGGGCAGTTGGGAGCAGGGGGACTTCAACTACGACGGGCAGGTGGATATCGGCGACTTCGGCAAGCTCAGCGCCAATTTCGGGTCATTCGCGCCGATTGCCGGCGTCGAAGCCGCCCCGCCCCCCCTACCTCCCCCGGCGGCGGACACCCTTGCGCCCCCTGCCGAATCGTCTGCTTCGGTAGTCAACTTTGCGCCGGTGACCATCGGCAACTCGGCTGCGGCGGCCACACCATCGGCAGGCCAGGCGGTGACGACCGGCGGCGACCCGGTCAACGCTTGGCAATCGCCGCCGCCGACGGTCGCTCTGCGGGGCGTTGGGGCGATGGGAATGACGGCGCGGCCCGGCAAGCGCGGGGGGAAGAAGGTGATGGTGGATGTGGGGGATGTGGTCGTGCAGCCGGCGCTGGCGACGCGAAAGGTGTTTGCGACAGGGAAGCGGAAGCGGCTGGATTGGTTGGACAGGGACCGCTAGAGGACATCGACCGCGGGTGTAACAATCTGGGTTTGGCGAAGGAAGAGGCAGACAGGAATGTCCGCCCCACCTACTGTTCTAGACGGGGGCGAGTTGCCAGTCGACGTTTAGCTCGTCGCACAGTTGGGCGAGCTGAGTGCGAAGGTTGCTGAGTTGGGTGGAGTGAGGGACGGCCATGAGGAGTTCGAGCTCGAAGAGGGGGGTGCCGGTGACGGGTGCGGGGGCGAGGCGGGTGTCGAGGCTTTCGATGTTGACGTGGAGGGTGCGCAGCAGGTGGGAGATGCGGTGGACGAGGCCGGGCTGGTCCATGGCGGTGGCGGTGAGGCGGAAGGGGAGGGCGGGGGTTGCGGCGGGGGCAGAGGGGGACAAGGGGGGCTGGGGGGGGTCGATGGGTTTGAGTTCGGCGTGGAGGAGCGCGGACTGAGCAAAGGCCGAGAGGTCGGTGCGGAGTCGGGTGAGGGCGGGGGGTTCGGCACTGAGGAGAACCATCATGGCGAATTGGCCGCGGAGGTTGACCATGCGGGAGTCTTCGATGTTGCCGGCGCGTTCGAAGATGAAACGGGAGACTTCGTCGACGAGGCCGGGGCGGTCGGAGCCGATGGCGGTGAGGATGGCGTGGGGCATGGGGAGGAGCATAAACGTAAAACGTCAAACGTAAAACTTAATGAGCGACGGCGATGAGTTGAACGGGGTGGCGGGGTGTGGGATGCTTGGGTGATGGTGATCGTGGCGCCGCCGTTGACGTTTCGGACGATTGACCCGGTGGGGGACGGGGAGTTGGCGGCGGAGCATCACCGGGCGGCCTGCGTGGCGAGCTTTGGGGACGCGCAGCGGTATCATGGGGCGGCGGCGTATCTGAAATGGTTGGCGGCGCGGGTGGAGGAGTATCCGGATGGGCACGTTATGGCTTATCGGGACGGGGAGTGCGTGGGGCAGTT
>JBBRIN010000634.1:0-2828 GCA_038221115.1 Tepidisphaerales bacterium | reverse complement strand
ATAGGCGCGCGACGCGACGGCCGGCCGGTCGTTGAAATTCGACGACATGGCGCCCATGGCGTCGAAGAGCACGGACAAGCTCCAGTCGAGCTCTTCGCAGCCGCCCGCGAACATCAGATCCTGCTTGCCGTATTTGATGGCCTCGTAGGCGTTGCCGATGCAGTGATTGGAGGTGGCGCAGGCGGAGGCGATCGAATAATTGATGCCCTTGATCTTGAACCAGGTCGCGAGGGTTGCAGAGCCGGTCGACGACATGGCTTTCGGCACCGCGAATGGACCGACCTTCTTGGGTCCCTTGGTGCGGGTCAGGTCGGCCGCTTCAACGATCGTCTTCGTCGAGGGCCCACCGGAACCGACGATGATGCCGGTGCGCTCGTTCGAAACCTCCTTGGGCCCGAGGCCCGCATCGGCGATGGCCTGGTCGATAGCCACGTGGGCCCAGCCGCTCCCCAGCGCATGAAACCGCATGGCCCGCCGGTCGAGCACGTCTTCGGGATCGAGGGTCGGCGCCCCGTGAACCTGGCAGCGGAAGCCGAGCTCGGCATAGCTGTCGGCGCGCACGATACCCGACTTGGCGGAACGGAGGGACGCCAGAACCTCATCGACGGTATTGCCGATCGAGGAAACTATCCCCATCCCGGTGATCACGACGCGTCGCATGATTGGCTCTCCGAGCTTATGCCGTTCCAGGCTCGCGGTTTCAGGCCGTCGGCAACTCGGGTTTGAACAGCCCGACGCGCAGATCCTTCGCTTCATAGATGCGGCGGCCGTCCGCGTCGAGCCACCCGTCCGCTATGCCCAGCACCAGCTTGCCCTTGAAGATACGCTTCAGGTCGATCCCGTAGATGATCCGTTTGACGGTCGGCAGCACCTGATCGGCGAACTTGACCTCGCCCACTCCGAGCGCACGCCCGCGCCCCGGCAGCCCGAGCCAGCCGAGGTAGAAGCCGCAGAGCTGCCACAAGGCATCCAACCCCAGGCATCCCGGCATCACCGGATCGCCCTTGAAATGGCAGTTGAAGAACCAAAGGTCCGGCCTGATGTCCATAACCGCCCGGATCAGGCCTTTGCCGTTGGCCCCGCCCTCTTCCGAGATGGTTTCGATACTGTCGAACATCAGCATTGGCGGCAACGGCAATTGCGCATTTCCGGGCCCGAACAACTCGCCACGCGCACAAGCCAACAAATCGTCGTAATCGAAGGTTGAGCGCTTATCGCCCATGAAACTTGCCGCCTTCACATCGAGATCGCGCGTGGGATTTTCGCGCCGGGTGGATAACCGCGGTCTCGTAACATAGCAAGCGCCGCCCCGAAAGCCTGATGGCCGGCAAGCGCTCTCTGCACATCTTGGTCGGACGATGCCGCTTGTCGACGCAGAGGTTCGAAGGCATCCTGGCGCATGGAAGCTTGCGCATGGAGCACCATTGATGCCTGAGATCATCAGGATAGGCGGCGTGGAACTCCGGTTCCTGCAAAGCAAGCAGCAGACCCGGGGTAGCCTCGACCTCTTCGAGGTGACGATGATGCCGGATGCACGCATGCCGGTTCCCCATTACCATCGGGACTGGGATGAAGCCGTTTACGGCCTCGCCGGGACCAGCACCTGGACGGTTTCGGGAAAAGAGATCGATGTGCTACCAGGCGAAAGCCTCTTCATCCCGCGCGGCGTCGTGCACGGGTTCGACAACCGCAGCAGCCAGCCTGCGACCTGCCTTTCCGTTCTCACGCCGGGCGTGCTCGGTCCCGAATACTTCAGGGAGATGGCCGCCCTCGTGAACGAAGGAAAGCCTGATCCGGAAAAGATGAAGGCGGTCATGATCCGGTACGGGCTCGTTCCGGCGCCGCAGGGGTGAACGGCTTCGGGCGCGCCGCGGCAGCCGGAGCGCTCGCGGTCCCTCCTCTCTCCTTCAGTGGACCGGCCCCATGACCCTGGCCGCCCGCCTGCTCCTTGTCGTCGCTGCCGCACTCGTCGACAGCGACGGACGCGTCCTGATCGCCGAGCGTCCGGCGGGCAAAAAGCTCGCGGGCCTGTGGGAGTTCCCGGGCGGCAAGGTAATGCCAAGCGAAAGTCCCGAAGCCGCTCTGATCCGGGAACTCGCGGAGGAGCTTGGCGTTGCGGTCGCAGAACCTTGCTTGGCGCCTCTGACCTTCGCCAGCCATGCCTATGCCGACTTCCACCTTCTGATGCCGCTCTACGTTTGTCGCCGATGGGAAGGTTTCGTCGCGTCCCGCGAAGGCCAAAGCCTGAGGTGGGTTCGCCCGCGCAACTTGCGCGACTTTCCGATGCCGCCGGCCGACCTTCCCCTTATTCCGCCACTGATCGATCTTCTTGGGCCGTAGCTCAGTGACGAGGAGGCGGGCGGAGCCGCCGCAGAATGGTCCTGCCCCAAACGATTCCGCACGTTAAAAGCGGTTTAACACAGGACGTTAACTCACCGGGTTTATTTTTTGCTTCGTTAAACAGGCCGGATCATGAGCTCATGCGGCAGTTGGAACGCAAACCGAGCAGCAACGCCAGAAGAACGCCTGGCATCTCGATGCTCGCTTTCGGTACCCTTGCCGCCATCCTGCTCGGCTTGGCAGGCCTGTCCCATGCGGGTCGACACGCGAATGATCGCGAGGCGCGCATGCAGCAGGCTCGCGTACTTGCTGCCATCGAACACCAGCGGGAAGCGACGCGTAAGGACGTCGCCGGGCTCGATGCGGGCATCACGGCGCAACCCTCCGCCGATGTTTCTAAGTGGATTGTCGGCAACCTGGATCAGGTCTATGTCCTAAATGGGACCAGTCCAGGTTCCATCGTTCGCGTGGCCGGACTCTCGACGGAC
>JBBRIN010000633.1:0-2835 GCA_038221115.1 Tepidisphaerales bacterium | reverse complement strand
GAATTTGATGCCGGTGCTCGAGCTGTGATCGAGCGTGATCGCGTCATAGCCGACCGGAACGATGGACACCTTCATCAGCCGCGTATTCAAATAATAAATTCCCGGTTGCAGCACATCCCGCAGGATGCCGCGCTGCTTGGGCCCCGCGACGAGGCGCGAGGGCACGTTGGCGGCGGGCATCGTGGTCGCGACGGCGGCCGTCGTCAGCGCCTGGCTCTCCACCGGCCCGCCGGCTTCGCCGATGAGGCGCGTCACGACGCCAACGCTTCCCGGCGGAACGACTGTCGCCGGCTCCAGCGTCACTTCAAATTGCTGCGTGTTGATCTTGTACGTCCCCGGCGTCAGCACCTCGCGCTGAATGCCCTTGTACCCCGCTTCCACCACGTCCATGCCCGGCGGCGGTGTCTTGCCTTCCTTGAGGGCAACGAGGCCGACCATCGGGATCGTGCTCCTGTCCTTGATCTGCCCGTCCGAAGTGAACTCCCAACGGGCCGGATCACCGGCCGCGATTTCAACCAGAGGCACAACCTTCCAGTCGTGGGTGATCGGATTAAAGAAGTATCGACCCGGCCCGAGCAGCTCCTGCTGCATCCCCTTGAAGTGGTTCTGGCCCGTGGGCACGACGATCCGGTCGGGCGGAAGTGCATCGCCGAACTTGTTGATGACCATCAGCGCTTCGCGCGGGCCGGCATAAGCGCGCTCGAATCCCCAATGCCCGATCTCATACAGCACGAACAGGGCCATCACCAACACGATGCCCGACATGATCAGTTTTTTGATGTCTCTCATAACGCGCCTCTTTCTACCGTTGCCTACGAGCCGCGGAACCGATTCGTGCCGATCATTGCTCGGCGCCGCTTAACTTCGACTCCGGCTTTGCCTTGCTCGGCGCCGCCGGCGCGCCGGTGAATTGCTTGAACACATCCGCGAACGGACCGTCGGAGTTCGTCAGGATCGACTTAATCGAAGGCGCCACCTTCTGATAGAAAAAGTATCTCGCATATGCTTCGCCGTCCCCGAACGCCGTCACCTGCTGGCGAAGCGGCTCGGCCTCGGCCTGCCGCTTCAACAGAATCACGTTAGCCTCCGCCTTCCCGCGGGCAATCTGCGCATCCGCCTGCTCCTGCGCCGCCGCGAGCTTCAGCTTCGCCACCGAAAGTTCCTGCTGCGCTCGCGTCAACGCCACCTCGCGCTCCTGTTCGGCGCGCTTGGTGATCGTCACGACTTCCTTATTGGTCGTGCCGATCGCCTGGTTCTGCTCGGCCATTTCCTGCTGAGCGGCCAGCTTCGACATGCTCTGCGCCACCTTCACCTGCTGGTCGTATTGCAGGATCTGCTCCTTGGCGATCTCGCGCTCATTGATCGGCTGCTTGATCGCATCGGGCGGCTCAATGTTGCGCACGAGGGCCTGCTTGATGATGATGCCTTCCTTCTTGCAAGCCGCCCGCAGCTTTTGCTCGAACTCTGTCTGGAACTTGAGCTTCGTGTCGCCGCTGATGAAATCCCGCGCGTTGTACTGGCTGCCCACCAGCCGGCAGAAACTCCGCGAATAGGGAAGGATCACCTTCGTTTCCAGGTCCTCCACCAGGCCGCCGCCCTCGCCATACTGCACGTAAATCAGCGGCAGCATCTCCGGGTCCACCGACCATTCGACGAAACCCTCGAGCGAGATGTCAAAACTGTCGGCGGAGGGAAATTTGATGACATCCTTGCCGGCCATCTGAAATTTCTGCGATAGGATGCTGATCGGCGTAACCCGCTTCTCGTAAGGGTTGATGTACCGGAACCCTTCCGGCTCAGCCGTTCGCTGCATGCCCTGCTCGCCGTCATTCACCAGGTACTCGTTGGTATTGGCGGCCGGCTTTCCCGCCATCACCGTCACGACCCCGCGATACCCCGGCTCGACCATCAACGGCGGAACCTGCTTGATCTCGTAGGCGTACGGATTCGCAAATTCGTTATACCGCCCCGGCCGCAACACGATCGGCAACGGCCCCCGCTGATCCCGTGCCGGATCTGCCAGCACCTGCCCCCCATCCAGCGCCTTGCCAAACTTCTTCACCACGATCCCCACCTTGTCCGATGGCACGATCGCCGTCTGATCGATGTGAATCACATATCGCTCGTAATCGAACGGGCTGAATTGAAAGTACGTGCCCTCCGGGTAAACCTGTTCGAGGATGCCATTGCAATCGCCGTATTCTTTCTCCCATTTCGCATACTCCGGGCTCCCCCGTTCCGGCGCGCGCGGTACAATCACCTGGTCGCCCGGCAGCGATCGGCTCCCATTCTTCTTCATCAGCACCAGCACATGGCCCTGGTCCACGACCACGCGCCGCACCTCCCAGTAATACAGGAAGTACCCCAGCACCAGCGCAAGCCCCAGCGCCACCAGCTTGCGCCACGCCGGGCCTCCGCCACCCCAGCGCGACCCAAACCCGCCCCCCGTCCATTTACCGCCGTTGCCGGCCCCGCGCGAGCGCACGCGAAAGCTCTGCGTCTCGGTTCCCGCCTCGACATCTTCACGCGTGTCGACGTTGTTCTGTGTCATGGTCCTTCACCTTTCCAGATCCCCACGTTCAACAACAGCTTACAATCTTCGACCACACCGTTTGCAATACACCGCGAACAGCGGATGCTCCGTGCCGCACGACTCACACCGCCTCGCGCCCGTCGCCCGAGGCCCCCCGCCCTGCTGCCTAAATAGCTCCTCCAAATACCGAAAGTGCGTCACGCGGCCTTGGCCTTTGGATAAAAGCGGCTTTCGGTGTTGAAGGTCTTTTGTTCCTCTAGCCATTGGAACACCAAATCGAGCAGTTCGTCGAGGTCGAGGCA
>JBBRIN010000632.1:0-2841 GCA_038221115.1 Tepidisphaerales bacterium | reverse complement strand
CGTCGACAAAAAATACGGATACCCCATCCCATACCGCTGCTTCTACTCCCGCAACATCCCCAACCTTTTCATGGCCGGCCGCGACATCAGCGTGAATCACGAAGCTCTCGGCACCATCCGCGTCATGCGCACCTGCGGCATGATGGGCGAGGTGGTCGGCAGGGCCGCCTCCATCTGCATCAAGGAAAACTGCACACCCCGCGAGGTGTACTCGCTGCACTTTGCTGAGCTGAAAGAGCTGATGAACCAGCCCGGTCGCGCCCGTCGCGAGACCGTGACCGCGAATATCGATCCCAACGCGCCCCTCCCGGACATCTCGCTCCACCCCGCGCCCCCCAAGCGTCCCGCGGCCGAAGGCCCTAGTGCCGGCCTCGATCCGAAAACCCTGCCCGGAATTGTCGTGGACGACACCGACGCAAAGCTCACCGGCGAATGGGTTTCCGGAACGGGTACGCCGGGCTTCATCGGCTCCCGCTACATCTATGACGGTAACACGGACAAAGGGAAAAAATCGGCGCGCTTCGAGTTCAAGGTGCCAACCGCCGGCAAGTACGAAGTGCGGATGTCCTATAGCCATCATGAGAACCGTGCCTCAAATGTCCCGGTCACGGTCGTCAGCGCCGACGGAGAGAAGACGGTCACCATCGACGAGAAAAAGGCACCCGATCTGGAGCATGGGTTCATCTCGCTGGGGACCTATCGATTCGACAAAGCGGGCGCCGTCGTAGTGTCGAACAAAGGCACGAAGGGCCATGTTTCGGCCGATGCCGTCCAGGTCTTGGGCAACTGAAGTACCTCGTACTCGATTCAGGCGCCGTCACGCAGATCCTTCGGCGATACGTTCCGAATGACAACTAAAGATGGTGCCCCTCAATGTGATCCAAAGTGAGCAGCCCGCGCGCCACGGCGGACGCGCGTGGCCGCGCCTGCGCTCCGCCTTGTTACGCGCCTATCGCCTCGCCGTGGTCCTGGCCATCGTCCTTCTCATCCGCCGCCACTATGCCCGCCTTCGCATCGACGGCGACGCCCCAATTTCAGTCGCAGAGGTGCGCCCCATCTTCCCAGCCGCCACGGCGCTGAAACTCGATCCCTCCGAGCGCCTGGGTCTTTTCGTCCTCGATCCATCCGGAAATCAAATCGGCTATGTGCTGCGCACCAGTCCCCTCTCCGACAAAATCACCGGCTACGCAGGGCCCACCGATACCCTCATCGCCCTGGACCCGGCGATGACGGTCGTCGCCATCCGCATCCGCAGCAGTTGGGACACCAAGACCCACGTTCACGATGTGGCGTCAGACCATTCCTTCATGAGCCTGTGGAACGGCAAGACCTGGGAGCAGGTCGCCGGTATGGATCCAAAGGCCGCCGGAATCGAAGGCGTCTCCGGCGCCTCCCTCACCAGCCTCGCCATCGCCAACGGCATTCAGCAGCGCTTCCGAACCGTCACCGCGACGGACGCCGCGCCCTTGAAAACCCGATGGAGCCCGCGCGATTGGGGCCTGCTGGCGGTCATCGCGGCGGCGTTGGTATTCTCATTCACCGGCCTGCGTGGTCGGACCTGGGTGCGGCGCGGATTCCAAGTCATCCTGGTCGGATATGTCGGCTTCTGGAACGGTCAACTCCTCGGCCAATCGCTCTTCAGCGGATGGTCCGCGCACGGCGTGCCCTGGCATCTGGCGCCCGGATTGGTTTTGCTTGCCGCCGCGGCTCTGGCCGTCCCCTGGACAAGCCGCCGCGCGCTCTATTGTTCCCACCTCTGTCCCCATGGCGCCGCGCAGGAGTGGGTCGGCCGCCTCTCAAGGTGGAATTGGCATCTGCCACGCGGCGTCGAGCGCGGCCTTCGTTGGCTCCCCGGTGGACTCATCGGTCTCGCGATCATCGTCACGATTCTAAACACCCCATTGGATCTCGCCTCCATCGAGCCTTTCGACGCCTACGTCATCCGCTCCGCCGGCATCGCGACCGTCGTGATTGCGGTGGTCGGTCTCATCGCAGCGGCATTCGTCCCCATGGCCTACTGTAAATACGGCTGCCCAACCGGCATGGTCCTCTCCTTCGTCCGCGCCCACGGCGCCGCCGATCGCTTCGGCCGCCGCGATCTCGCCGCCGCCGTGCTGGTCGCGCTCGCTGCCGCTCTCTATCTCAATTACGACGTGTTACATCGGTGGATTTTGCGCGGATGAGGAACCCATGCGACGTGCCACCACTAGTCTGACAAAGCCGATCTTCGCGAGCTTCATTCTCGTCCTCACCGCCGGATTGGTGATGAAGGCCGTCACAACCCAGGCACCTGTCAGCGCCCCTGCAGAGCCGGCGATCCAGTTCGCCGGCCACACCATGGGAGGATCCTGGTCGGTGAAGCTGGTAAAGCTTCCACCCGGCCAATCACGACCTGATCTGGAGGCGGACATCCAGGCGCTGCTCAATCATTTGGATCAGCAGATGTCCATCTTCAAACCCGATTCGGACATATCCCGGTTCAACGGCGCAAAAGAAATCGGCTGGCTGACCGTGCCATCTGACTTGGCCGCCGTCGTTGCGAGCGCGCAGCGCGTGAGCGAGGAATCCGAAGGAGCCTTCGATATCACCGTCGCCCCGCTGGTGAATTTGTGGGGCTTCGGCCCGGAACCTCGCGGTTTGCGGATCCGCCAAATCCCAACCGGTGAGGAGATCGTGGCCGCACGGCGGCCGGTGGGGTACGAAGCGCTGGAGGCGCGGATTTCACCACCAGCCTTGAGAAAGGGCAACGTCGATCTGTCTATCGATCTTGGCGCCATCGCAAAGGGATATGCCGCCGAGCGAGTTGGCGACTACCTGACCAATGCCGGCGTCACCGACTAC
>JBBRIN010000631.1:0-2843 GCA_038221115.1 Tepidisphaerales bacterium | reverse complement strand
GTCTATGACAAGACCACCGGTGACATCCATGCCACCAACCAGACCCCGACCGGCGTCTTCGATGAAAGCACCCAGGTCGTTCAATAAGCGACGGGCCTGATTCCGGCCGGCGGTGGATTCGTCATCCGCCGCCGGCCTTCGAGGGAAACCGCCCGCGCGGCGGCAACGGCGAACGACGTAAAAACGACTCGCCCCGCCGCGCGACCAGCAGATTGGCCCTTCCGACTCAAGGGTGACCCATGTCGTACGCGTCTCGCATCCGCCGCATCACCAGCCGCTCCCGACGGCCAGCCGGATTCACGCTGATTGAAATCCTCATCGTCGTGGTCATCCTGGGCATCCTCGCCGCCATCGTCCTCCCCCAATTCTCCAACGCCTCGATGATCGCCCGTGAAAACACGCTTAAGGACGAGCTTCGGTACCTCCGCACCCAGATCGCCGTCTACAAAGCCCAGCACCGCGATCAGGGGCCAGGCTATCAGAATGGCGCGCTCGCCGGCTCGCCTGACACGCTGTTCGTGCAGCAGCTCACCCAGTTCTCGGACGAATCGGGGAACATCAACGCCACGTCCAGCTCCGTTTACAAATACGGCCCGTACCTGCTGAAGATGCCCCCCAACTCCCTCACCTCGGACGCCAACATCAAGGTCATCACCGGCAACGGCGCCTTCAGCCCCGACGACAGCACCGGCTGGCTCTACAACGCCACCAGCAGCGACATCATCGCCAACAGCACCAAGAGCGATAACACCGGCACCCCTTACGCCCAATACTGAAGCATTCCAGGAGCATTGATCATGAAGACCACTCGCCTGCTTACCGTCATCGCCGTCCTCCAGGCACTCACCCTTGTCAGCCAATGGCGTAACGCCGATGGCGCTTCCCAGGCCGTTGCCGCCTTGCCCGACGCGACCGCCGATCACAAGGAAACCATGGCCGAGATGAAGAACACCAACGCCAAGCTCGACGCGATGCTTAGGTTCCTGGAAAGCGGCAAGCTGCAGGTCGAGGTTGTTTCCGACAAGAAATAAACGACCGCAGCGCCCGACCCAACTCGAAATGATCGTTGTGCCGCCATGCGCATTCGCCACCCAACCTTTGCCCGACGCCGCGGCTTCACGCTCGTCGAGATCCTGATGGTCGTGATCATCCTCGGCATCGCCTCGGCCGTCGTCATTCCAAATCTCGGCACTCATGACGATCTCAATGTCGCCGCCGCCGCCCGGGTCATCGTCGCCGACCTGGTGTTCGCCCAGAACAAGGCGATCGTCACTCAGTCGCTCATTTACGTGAACTGCGACACCGGCAACCAGAAATACTCCCTCCTCTCCGCCAGCCCCGCGATCACCCCCACCGCGTACCTCACCAATCCCCTGAACCAGAAAAACTACGTCACGCAGTTCGGCGCCAGCGGCGCACCGCAAACCAGGACCGTCGCCCTCCAGACCGTCAGCGCCGACGGAAAAACCTGCCTCGCCTTCGATGAGCTCGGCCAACCGTATTCCTGGGACGCCGGCACCAACACCGCGACGCTACTCGTCAACCCCGCCACCATCCCCGTCACATGCGGCGCGTTCACCCTCACCATCTACGTCGAGCCCTACACCGGCTCACTCAGCATTCAATAAGGCCCACTACCGCGCCGCGCCCGTCGTGGCGGAGGCCACCTTCGCCGCCTTCGGTGGCGGAATAAACTCATACCCCTTCCACCCATATTCCCGCGCCACCGTCTGAACGATCTCCGCCACCAGATCGAACGCATCATCCCCGTTGGTCATCACCACGACCCCATCATCGCGATTAAGAAATCCGACATACGCGCACGAATACCCCGCATGTGACCCGGCATGAAAGAAGTTCGCGTTCGGCCCTTTCCCGCCAAGAAACATGCCCAACCCGACGTACGAATAATGCGGGCTCGCGCTCTTGGCGTTCGCCACATACGGCCGAATCATCTGCCGCACCGCTTCTAACGAAAGGATCTTCGACTCCTGCCGGCTCGCCGCTCGCTGAATCTCCATCACCACCTTCGCGTAGTCCGCCGGCGTCGTCCAAATCCCCGCCGCCGACATCGCCGGATACACGCGCTCTGGCCCATTCACGCGCTTTGCGTCCTTGAACCCCGGCGCAGTCCGCCCGCGCCAATCCTCGCGCAGCTTCAGCTCAAACGTGCTCTCCCCCATCGCCAGCGGCGCAAACACCGCATCGTCAATCAGCTTTGGATACGGCTCGCGCGCCGCCTCCTCGAGCATCAACTGCGAAATCGCAATCGCTCCCCCGGAATAGTAAAACCGCTTGCCCGGCTCCTCAACCACCTTCACGGGCTGCGTCGCCGGCGCCTTGCCATTCAGAAAATCCACCAGCGACGGCACCGGCCCCGACTCCGCAAACCCAACGCCCATTACCCGCACGCTCATCCCCGCCGTGTGGCTCAGCAACCGCCGAAGCGTGATCTTTGTCTCCTTCGTGAAGTCGCTGGCCGGGAGCTTCCATCCGGTCAGTTGCTCGTTCACATCCTTGTCCAGATCGAGCTTTCCCTCCTGCACCAACTTCATCACCGCTACCGCATTCACCGTCTTGCTGAGCGAAGCCCCATGAAACAAAGTGTGCTCATCGACCGCCCGCCCGCTTGCCAGATCCGCCACGCCATACCCCTTGGCCCACTCGACGCGCCCATCGTGAATCATCGCGATGCTTACTCCCGGGACATGGTAGTACGCCAGCCGATCCGCAATCGACGCATGACCGGCGGGTACTTGGGCTGCGTATGCCGGCGAGATCAGGTGGTGCTCGATCCGATCGATGCGCCCGGCGCGGAGGAGAGCCGGATCCTTCGGGGCACA
>JBBRIN010000630.1:0-2845 GCA_038221115.1 Tepidisphaerales bacterium | reverse complement strand
TGGATCCAGATGGACACGCCGATCAACCCGGGCAATAGCGGGGGGCCGCTGGTGGACATGACGGGCAAGGTGATTGGGATCAACACGCGGGGCGGGGGGCAGAACCTGAACTTTGCGGTGCCGGTGGATACGGCGCGGGAGGTGGCGGAGAAGATCTTGAAATCGGCCGCGCCGGACAGGAAGGGGCGGGTGGATCGAAGCGATCTGGGGATCGATTTCAAGCCGATGCAGGACTTGGAATCGTTCTATGAGATCAACGTGAACCAGGGGGTGCTGGTGAACGGCGTGGAACATGGGTCGCCGGCGGAGAAGGCGGGGATGAAGACGCAGGACATTCTGCTGGAGCTGAGCGGCAAGACGATCAACGTGAGGTTCCCGGAGGAGCTGGCGCCGATGCGGAGGATGATCGCGGACCTGGGGATTGGGACGAATGTGCAGATGACGATTCGGCGCGGCAAGGAGACGGTGAGGCTGACGGCGAAAACCGAGCGGCTGCAAGGCGCGATCGGGGAGGAGAAAGAGTTTAAGGTGTGGGGTCTGTCGGCGCGCGAGGTGACGCGGAAATACGCGAACGAGCGGCAACTGGATACGGCGACGGGCGTGGTGGTGACGGGGCATAGCCCCGGGTATCCTGCGGCGAAGGCGGAAGTGCAGAACGGCGATGTGATCCTCAGCGTGAATCAGGTGGCGGTGAAGGATTTTGACGAGTTTCAGAAGCGGTACGATGAATCGACGAAGAAGAAAGACCCGCTGGTGCTGATGGAAATCGAGCGGGCGCGGGGGCACCAGTCGAAGGTGTTGAAGATCACTTATGGGGAGTGATTCGCCGCTGGTTTGTGATGGTTGTCCTGGTTCACTTCGAATGAACGTGCTTGCCTCCGTTGGAGAATTCATGTTTCGTGGATCGCTCAAACAGTATTGCGTTTTGGCGTCAGTGGCGATGGCGGGGGCGTTGGCGGGATGCCAGGGGGGGCATCGCGGGACGTCGGTGTCGGATGCGCCGGTGGCGACGACGCGGCCGATTCATGCGGCGACGGATGTTGCGCCCGCGGGCGTGGCGTTGGTGCCACCGGATGCAGCTCAGAAGCTATATGAGCGGGTAAGGCCGTCGCTCGTGGCGGTGCAGTACACGTTTAACAATGAACTGGGGCGGACGGACGTGATTGGGCCGGGCGTGGTGGTTGGATATGACGGGTTGATCATGACGGCGTTGGCGATCGTTCCGCCGCAGATGCCGGACCAGCAGATGATCGATTTTAAGATCCTGGTGCCGGGGGATGCGGGGAAGGAGATCGAGGCGACATTTGAAGGGCGGGACGAACGATCGAACGTGGCGTTTGTGCGGACGAAGGAGAAGCAGAATTGGGCGGCGATTGAATTTGTGGAAGCGCCGCAGCAGATCGGCGAGGCGGTGCTGTCGGTGGGGTTGCTGCCGAAGCAGGCGGGATATCACGCGTATCTGACACAGGCGAGCGTGTCGGCGAACCTGCGCGGGCCGGTGCCGCAGACGCTGGTGAGCGCGAACGGGCTGGCGATGATGGGGTCGCCGGTGTTTGATGCGCAGGGGCGGGCCATCGGGCTGGTGAACGAGTTGCAGGAGCAGTCGGTGGTGCTGAACGATCCGCGCAACCCGCTGGGGGCGATCAATAGTCCGCCGCGGCTTTACGTGCCGGCGCGGGATTTTTTACAGAGCCTGGCGGAGCCACCGAAGGCGGGGGAACCGTTGAAGCTGCCTTGGCTGGGCGTGTCGCAACTGACGGGCGTGAATAAGGAGGTGTCGGAATTCCTGCACCTGAACAATCAGCCGGCGGTGCAGGTGGGTGCGGTGATACCGGGCTTTGGTGCGGAGAAGGCGGGACTGAAGGGCGGCGATATCATCTTAAAGGTGAACGGCGAGCCGCTGGAGCGAGGCGATGAACCGGAGGAAGCGGCGATGATCCTGCTGCGCAAGGTACGGCGCATGAAGGCGGGGTCGGACGTGACGTTCTCGGTGATCAAGCCGAACGAGAAGGATACGCCGCTGCACGAGCTGACGATGACGCTGGAAGAGCGGCCGAAGCAGGCGAACGTGGCGCAGCGGTTTTTTGCGGAAGACCTGGGTTTTTCGGCGCGGGAGATGGTGTTCGAGGACAAGTACGACCGGCGGCTGGCGGCGGACTTCAAGGGGGTGATCATCGCGGTGATCAAGCCGGGCAGCAGTGCCCAGAGCGCGAAGCTGCAGATGAACGACGTGGTGACGCAGATCAACCGGACGGCGGTGGAGAACCTGGAGCAGTTTAAGAAGCTGTATCAGGAGTTCCGCAAATCGAACAAGAAGGATGCGGTGGTGCTGGAAGTTCTGCGCGGGGTGAACACGGCGGTGATTCGGATCGAGCCGCCGCAATAATGGCGGGGCTTGCATGAGACTTGCGTAGCGCAGGTGGGCGCGTAGAATCCGACGCCTGTCGTGGCGACAGGGGGCAGGTAGCTCAGCTGGTAGAGCAATGGACTGAAAATCCATGTGTCGCCGGTTCAATCCCGGTCCTGCCCATTGATGAAAAGCGCTCGCGGGTCATGGGACCGGCGGGCGTCGTTTGTTTGAATGGGGTCGGATAGGGCTTACTTCTCGGGTTCGAAACAATAGACGGCTCCGCGGCCGTCGCCGATGACGAGGACGCCGTCGCCGATGGCGGGGGAGGCGGTGATGGCGCGGCCGGCGGTGAAGTCCCAGAGCTTGTTGCCGGTCTTCAGGTCGAGGACGTAGAACTCGCCGCCGTCGCTCAGACAGCCGACGTACACACGGTCGCCCACGACGACGGGCGAGGCGTCAACCTGGCCCTCGGTGGTGAAACTCCACACCTGCTTG
>JBBRIN010000629.1:0-2845 GCA_038221115.1 Tepidisphaerales bacterium | reverse complement strand
CGCCGTCGAGACTGCGCCCGCCGAGCAGTGGAAGGACCGCGCCCTGAGCGAGCGCGACCCGCAGACGTCGATCGAAGCCCTGCTCGCCCTCTCGCGCCTCGGCGACAAATCGCTCCAGCCGCAGATCATTCGCGCGCTGGGCAAGTTCCAGATCTCTGGCCTTGATGAGTCATTGCAATTGCAGAAGGCCCGCGCGATCGAAGTGTGCCTCGCCCGCATGGGCACGCCCGGACCGGAAACCGAGCAGGCGAAGGCCATCGTCGGCGAGCTCTCGCCGCTGTATCCCGCGCATTCGGCCCAGATGAACCGCGAGCTATGCCAGATTCTTCTGGCGCTGCAGGCCCCCGATGCGGTTAGCCGAACGATGAAACTGTTGACGGGAGCGTCCACTCAGGAAGAGCAGATCACCTACGCCGTCGCGCTGCGAACGATCACCACGGGGTGGACCCCCGAGCTTCGCACGCAGTATTTCGCGTGGTTCAACAAGACCCAGGCCAAAGATTACGCGGCCAAACACATCGACTTCGTCACGAAATGGTTCGCAGAGGCGGGCCGCCCCTATGCGGACGGATCGAGTTTTCCGCGCTTCATCGGCAACTTCCATGTGGACGCGGAAAAGACGCTGGCCGCGCCCGAAAAGACGGCGCTCGCCGAAGTTCTCAACGCCTTCGCGCCCCCGGCCGCCAAGAATGCCAAGAAGGCCGCCGCCAAGGCCCGCACCGTGCTGATTAAGGAGTACACGATGGCCGACCTTGAGCCCCAGCTTCCCAAAGTTGCCAAAGGGCGCAGCTTCGCCCGTGGCAAGGAAGCCTTCGAATCCGCCCAGTGCCTCGCCTGCCATCGCTTCGGCAATGAGGGGGGCACGAGCGGGCCGGATATGACCTCGGTCGCCACCCGCTTCACTCGGCGCGATATTCTCGAATCCATTGTCCTTCCCTCCAAGGTGATCAGCGAGCAATTCCAAAACACCGACCTGAAGCTGAAAAACGGCGACCTGCTCACCGGCCGCATTCTTGAAGAAACGCCCGACAAGATCGTCATGATGCAGAACGGCCTGAAGCCGGACGACAAAACGACCGTCAACAAGGCGGACGTGGTGAAGCGCACCGCCTCAAAACTGTCCCCCATGCCTGAAGGCCTCATCAACTACTTCAAGCCCCCGGAGATTCTCGACATGCTTGCTTACATCGAATCCGGCGGTCGGGCAGATCACCCGGCGTTCGCCAAGTGACGCGCCGCTGGTCTGATGCTTGTTCCGTCGCCCCCGTACTCGGGGGAGAGGGTTGGGGTGAGGGGCGGCCCGGCCAAACATAATACGTAAAACTTAACCAGGATGCTCGCAGGTAGACCTCATACACGGATTCAATTCAGGAGCACTTTATCGCGCCCGGTCACGAAATGCCCACCCAACGCCTGACCGTCCGCGCTCGACATTACCTGACGGGCCAGCCCGTCTCCGTTGAGATTGAGAAGGACAGAATCCTGGCCATCAAGCCGCTTCAGCATGCGGAGGCAAGTCTCCCAACCATCGCCCCCGGCTTGATCGACCTCCAGATCAACGGCTACGCCGGCGACGATTTTAACGCCCCGCCCATTCCAAGTGAGATGGTTGGCCGCCTCGCCCGTCTCCTCTGGAGCGAAGGCGTCACCTGCTTCTACCCCACCGTTATCACCAACACCGACCAAGCGATCACCGAGGCGCTCCAATCCATCGCCCGCGCGTGCGAGAATGATTCCGTTGCAGCGAACGCCATTCCGGGCATCCATCTGGAAGGCCCGTTTATCTCTCTGGAAGACGGCGCGCGCGGCGCGCACGCGCGCGAGCATGTTCGTCCTCCGGATTGGGATCTCTTTTGCAGATGGCAGGACGCCGCCGCCGGACGGATTCGCATCCTCACGATGTCGCCAGAGTGGCCGGCGAGCGCCGACTTCATCGCCCGGTGCACCGAATCCGGCGTCACCGTTTCGATAGGCCACACGGCCGCCACGTCAGACCAGATCGCCGCCGCCGTCCAGTCCGGCGCTCGCATGTCAACGCATCTGGGCAACGGCACCCATCTCACGCTCCCGCGCCATCCCAACTACATCTGGGAGCAACTGGCCCAGGACGCCCTTCACACCTGCATGATCGCCGACGGGTTTCATCTGCCCGATCAGGTGATCAAGGTGATCCTCAAAGTAAAGGGTGCCAAGGCCCTGATCGTCAGCGACGCCGTCTCCCTCGCGGGGCTGCCCGCCGGCGAATACACCACCCCCGTCGGCGGGAAGGTCATTCTCACTCCCCAAGGCCGACTGCATCTGAAGGAAAATGACAAGCTGCTCGCCGGTTCCGCCCAAATGCTTCTCGCGGGGATAACGCATCTCACCGCTCGCGGCCTCGCCGATCTCCCGGAGGCCTGGGATCTTGCATCGCTTCACCCCGCAATGCTGATGAAGCGTCCACAGTCTCAGGGCCTGTGTCCGGGAGCCCCTGCCGATCTTGTGATCTTCCGCGCGGACCCCACGCATCAAATCGAAATTCACCAAACCTACAAGTCCGGACAGCTCGTGTATGAGCGCGCCGTTTAATCCTCCGGCTCTTCCGGCACAATCAACTTCCCCTCCCAATACCATTTCCCATCCTGCTGAACGAGAAGGCGCTGCGCGCTTCCCGGCACCGGCGGCATGTTCACCTTCGGCAGCCATTGCGCCAGCTCCACCTTCAGCTTCGCATATTGCGGCTCATGCGCCAGATTTTCCCACTCGTTCGGATCCCACTGGTGGTCGTACAGCTCTTCCGATCCGTCCGCGTAGCGGATGTACCGCCAATGATCGGTGCGCACCGAGTGGTTGTTCTGATTGTGTG
>JBBRIN010000628.1:0-2861 GCA_038221115.1 Tepidisphaerales bacterium | reverse complement strand
GTCAGCCCCGATCGGCTCGAACTCGAAAAGCTGGTCGAGCGCGATGCCCGGCTTCTCCTGCACGGCGTCAATCGCGGCGGGCAGGCATCGGGCATGTATACCTATTCCGTTATCGACCCCCACGGATCGTTTGACCACAGCTGCAGCAACTATGGCGCGATGGGCGTCTGGGCCTGCGCCCAGGTTGGCTTTGAGGTGCCTCGTGAGTTTTGGGTGATGGTCGATCGCGGCTGGCGCGCCCACCAGGTGCCGGGCGGTGGATGGGCCTACACCGTCGCCGCCGACAACCAGCCCGGCACGACGACGATGACCAGCGGCGGGCTCGTGAACCTGTTCATCACCCAGGAGTTCCTCGACTATAAGGCCGGCGAGTGCTAGGGCATCGTAACCTACCCCAACATCGAGGTGGCCATCGACTGGCTCGGCCACGCGTTCGCGGGATCGCGACTGGCGGGGGGATATCTATTGTTCAATGTACAGCGCGTCGGCAATGAAAGCGGCCTCGTGCAATTCGGCGATGTGGACTGGTACACATCCGGAGCCGACACGCTGGTGCGCACGCAAGCCGTCACCGGATCATGGGGTGCGGTCCAGAACACCGCCTTCGGGCTCGCGTTCCTGTCGCTGGGCCGCGCGCCCGTAGTCATGAGCAAGCTCCAATACAAAGACCCCGCCGGCAAGGAAAAGTTCGGCCACTGGCAGCAGCGGCCGCGCGATGCCGCCAACGCCACGCGCTGGCTCGAAAAGCAACTCCACAAGCGGCTTAACTGGCAGGTCGTCAACCTGTCCATGCCCCTGGATATCCTCCACCGCTCTCCGATGATGTACATCAGCGGCAATCAGACGCTCGCATTCTCCGACGAAGAGTGTGCGACCCTCAGACGCTATATCGCCGAGGGCGGGCTGATCGTGGGCAACGCCGACTGCGGCGATAAAAGCTTCGCCGCATCATTCAGGGAGCTCGGTGAACGTTTGTTCCCCGACTACGCCTTCCGCGCTCTACCACCCACCCACCCTCTGTTTAACGATGAGCTGTTTCTCGCGAAGGGCGAAAAAAAGCCGCCGGTGATCGAGGGGCTGGGAAACCAGGCGCGCGAGTTCATGCTGCTCTTTCCAACCGATGACGCCGGGCGCGCCTGGCAGTTGATCCCTCAGGTAATGCAGAAGGCCGAGGGCGCATTGCCCAAGGAAGAACTCTATCACGCGGCCGGCAATCTCTTCTATTACTCAACCGAGCGCGGCCTCGTCCGCGACAAGAAGAAAACCTGGATTCTCCCCGAACAGCCAAAGGGCGAGCAAAAGCTGACCATCGCGCGCCTCGAGTACGACGGCAACTGGGACCCGGAGCCCTTCGGCTGGGACCAGTTGGCAAACTACGTGCGCAAAGCCCAGCGCCTGGAGCTCGATCTGCCGCGAGTGCGCCTCGGTGCCGATCAACTCGACGCCGCCAAATTCAAGATCGCCTATCTCACCGGCACCGGTTCCCTGGAATTGACCGAGAAGCAGCGGGGCGAGCTAAAGCGCTTCAGCTACGAAGGCGGCTTGCTCATCGTCGACGCGGCCGGCGGATCCGCGGAATTTGTCGCATCGGCCGAACGGGAATTGCGCCTTGCCTACGGCCGCGAACTGGAAGTGGTGAAGCCCGACCACCCCGTGTTTCGCATCGCAGCCCTGCTCGATGGGGTGAAGTATCGCGAAAAAACCCAAAAGCTTTTCGGCGAGGGTATGAACAAACCCGTGCTGAAGATGATTCAGGAGGAGGGAAAAGTGCGCGTGTTCTTCAGCCCGTTAGACCTTGCAGTGGGAATGGTCGGCCAGCCCATTGATGCAATCAACGGTTACGCGCCCGACTCAGCATGGGCCATGATGATGAACATGCTCGTGTTCGGGTTGCAGATGAAGTGAGAAGAGTTCTCTGCGCCTCTGCGTTAAGTCTTCCTTGGCGTCTTGGCGATCTTGGCGCAAATCGAAGCCTGGAAAGGCCGCAAGCTCAAAATGTGCGGAGTCTTCTCGACGTTCCCCGTCGTGTCCTCAGCTTGCGCGCTCAGCTTCTGATCGGGCCCCGTGTCGTCGAGGCTGACCTGCCAGTCCGAAAAGTTTGGCGTGACAGGGGCGAGTGCGGTTCATCGGCGCCCCGTGAAAATCCATGCGACCGCCGCAACACACAATCGCCGGAAATGCGTGCTCGTCCATCCCCTTGATATAAGTCAGCCGGATCAGCGCGTGATGTGTAGCGTCAATGGGATGCTCAACCGTTCCGACGGCCAGCGCCGGCTGGTTCGCCGAAGTAGTCACGGGATGCGGCCCGCAGTCAAAGCCATTTTCCGAGGCGTCCTCACCAGACTGAATCTTGATCAACCCAACATCCAACCGCGTGTCGCGATCCGCCGCGAACGAAAGACTGCCCGCGACGTGGATCGAGCGGATGATCGGCGATTCCCCAACGTCATACGTGACGGCGTGCCCTGTCCGAATCTGCACCCGATCCTTCTCAGCCGGCACATGCCGGTTTTCCCACGTCTCAGGCGCTGACCAGGCGCCACTCTTGGCCGAGCGAACCAGCGTCGCGCCCTCGCCTCGCGCGATGGGCGAGGCAACGAGGCAAACGGCCATGCAGAAGGGGGCCCAGCGAATGGTGTGATCTGAACGACAATCTGGCATCCGTTTCTCCACGTTACATGACGACCTTTCAACCGCCGTAGTAATACCGCCGGAGCCGGGTCGTGTGGAATCCCAAGCCTTTTCCGTTGACACCCCGCCCCCCGCCCCTAACCTCACGCCAACCCCATGCCCTTCCGATGGAACCCGCGCGAACACCTCCTCCTCTTTCGTTACGCGCTCAAGTGGCTGCTCATCACTAC
>JBBRIN010000627.1:0-2862 GCA_038221115.1 Tepidisphaerales bacterium | reverse complement strand
TGAGTTTGGGCATGTGCTGCATGCGTGGGTGAGCGAGGGGCGGGTGAAGGCGGTTCATTTTGGGGGCGTTTGAGTTCTCGCGGACGGAGATGGCGTTTGATGCGCATCCGCAGTTTGTGGCGTGGGGTGGGCCGATCTGGGGGAGTGTTATTCCGGTGCTGGTGTACCTGGTTAGCGCGGCGGTGGGGATGCGGGGTCGGAAATGGCTGGGAGTTTTTGCAGGGTTGTGTTTGATCGTTAATGGGGCGTATGTCGGGGTGGGGTAGTGATCGCGCGCCCGATGGACCCCCACCCTATCCCTCCCCTGGAGTACCGGTGGAGGGGACCGTCGCTCCACCCAATCGATGAGGTGTAGGATCCGCGCGGCGAACCGCGCTCACGGCCGGGACGGCCGTGCCACGAATAATGGCCAGATCCAGACACCAGCGCATCGGGGATTTAGATTGCGGGCACGGGGCGAGAGTGGTACTTTTCGAGGCATTACCGGAGTTCGCCATGCGCCCCAGGACTTGCCGCCGCGGATTTACGCTTGTGGAATTGCTGGTGGTGATCGGGATTATCGCATTGCTGATCTCGATCCTTTTGCCGGCGCTGAGCCGAGCGCGTGCGCAGGCGAATCGGATTAAGTGCCTGTCGAACATGCGGCAACTGGGGATGGCGGCGGTGATCTATAGCGGCGCCAACAAGGGGCGATATCCGCTTCAGCCGTTGTCGGCATTGAGCAACTTCCTCGACGACGCGGTGGTGAACAGCACGAACGTCAATAACCGAAGCGCGCTGGCGACGTTGATGAGCGCGTTGCCGGGAGCGAAGCCGACGATGCTGAGCTGCCCGAATGCGGCGGGCGGCGGATGGAACCAAGCCGCGCTGCCCACCGCGACGAGCGACACGAATTACATGATTAATGCGGCGATCATCGATCAGGCCTTTGGGAAGATTCGGGCTTCCTCGGACATTATCTTCGTTCAGGAGGATCGGTATCGCTGGCGAACGGCGTACTTGCGGCCCTCGCGCATGGCTGCGGTCGGGGGGCGAAAAGTTTACAGCCAATGGTGCTTTGAAAATTTGCCGATCGGGCAGGAGTATTCGAACATTCATCCGGATTCGCACCAGCAGTCGGGGGAGGGCAACCTGCTGTACTGCGATGGCCACGCCGCCAGCCGTTCACACCGCTCGCTTCATCCGACGGACTTCGGGCTCGTCGGGGGGACTGGTGTGACGGGAAAGGACAACGATCCGAACACGGTTGCTCACGCGACGACGTACTTTTTTGTTTATGGGAATTGATGGGTCAATCCGCGCGACGGGCAGGTTCGAATGATGGAGGCGTTATCGGCGACACTCGGTTGAGAAGCGCTCCGCTGCGCGTCGCGGCGAAACGGGGGGCGTGGAGCGGATGCGATGTTCTGGGGGGAGCCGAGGCGTTATTGCAGCTTGCGTGGTGCGGGGCCGGTGTAGAGCGAGCGCGGTCGGATGAGGCGGTTGTGGTCGTGTTGTTCGGTGACGTGGGCGCACCAGCCGGCGATTCTGGCGGCGGCGAAGATCGATGTGTTGAGCTCGGCGGGGATGCCTAAGAGGTGGAGCACGGGTGCGGCGTAGAGGTCGACGTTGGCGTAGAGGCCTTTTTGTTTGAGGACGGCGGCTTCGAGGGCGCCGGCGTTGGCGTGCCAGTGGGGTTGGTGGAGCTGGTCGCCGAGTTGTTTGAGCAGGTTGCGCATGACGGGGACTCGGGAGTCGCCGGTGCGGTAGACGCGGTGGCCGAAGCCCATGATTTTTTCATGGCGGGCGAGTCGGTCGGCGACCCAGGCATCGGCGCGGTCGGGGGTGGCGACTTCTTCAAGGACATGGATGGCGGCCTCGTTGGCGCCGCCGTGGAGGGGGCCCTTGAGCGTGCCGATGGCGCTGGTGACGGCGGCGTAAATGTCGGCGAGGGTAGAGGCGGTGACGCGGGCGGAGAAAGTAGAGGCGTTGAAGTCGTGCTCGGCGTAGAGGGTGAAGATGGTGTTCATGGCAGTGGATTGCCAGGCTTGGGGCTCGCGGCCGGTGAGGGTGAAGAAAAAGCGGGCGGGGTGAGGGAGGTTTTCGCCGAGGGCGATGAGCGGTTCCTGGCCGGTGCGGACGCGTTGGGCGGCGGTGATGATCGAGCTGACGCGGGCGATGAGGCGCATCGACTTGGCGATGTTGGCGGCGTGGGAATTGTCGTCGAGCTGAGGGTCGAAGGGGGCGAGCATGGAGACGCCGGTGCGGAGGGCGTCGATGGAGTGCATGTTTTTGGGGAACAGCGCGAGCGCCTGCTTGATTGGATCGGGGAGGGGTGAGGCGGCGGCGAGGGATTGGCGAAAGGCTTCGGATTCGGCGGCGGTGGGGAGCTGGCCGTGGAGGAGGAGCCAGGCGACGTCTTCGAAGGTGGAGCGGGCGGCGAGGTCGTGGACGTCGTAGCCGCGGTAGACGAGGCCGGCATTGGGATCGACCTGGCAGATGGCGGATTCGCCGGCGATGATGCCTTCGAGGCCGGGGGAATACGCTTGCGGCGCGGTTGGGGTGGGCATGGCGAGCTCCGAACTGAGTGCGAGCGTCATTTAGAGCCGGCCTGTCCTGGGGCCGGGGGGACCGAAAGTGTGTCACGTCGAGGAAACTCGAAGCCCGCGACCGACGGTCGCGGCATTACAAAGAGGCCGACGCTGCGCGTCGGCCCGGGCTGTTTTGTGTGCACGAGTATCACCGCGGGCTCCATGGCTTCTCCGGATCGTAGCGCAGGAGGTCGTACAGGTCTGCGCGCGTTTGCATTTCGTGGAGCTTGGATTGCTGAGAGCCTTCGGTTTTGAGAGCGGCCAGCAGTTCGGTGGTGGAGTGCATGGAGGT
>JBBRIN010000626.1:0-2868 GCA_038221115.1 Tepidisphaerales bacterium | reverse complement strand
CCCCGCGTTCACCGAAGCGTTTCTCACCGCCATGTCCAGCAAGCAGATCCCCGTCCAGGAAATCCCCATCGCGACGCGCGACAAGCTTCTCAAATCCACCGACCCGCACGTCGCCCAACGCAGCGCCACCATCCTCGCCGCGTCCCGGCCTCCGAGCCGCGCAGCGGTCGTGAAGCAGTTCCAACCCGCCCTCACCCTCGCCGGCGACCCAGCCGCGGGCGCCGCCCTCTTCGCCAAAACCTGCTCCGCCTGTCACCAGATCAACGCGGTCGGCCACGCCGTTGGCCCCAACCTCCTGGTCCTCACCGACCGCTCCGCCGCGGCGCTGCTCACTGCGATCCTCGATCCCAACGCCGCCGTCGCCGGCGAGTACCTCGCCTGGTCTTTGGACACCACCGACGGCCGCAATCTCACCGGTCTCCTCGCCGAGGAGTCCGCCGCCGGTTACACCATCCTCCAGGGCAACGGCCTCCGCGAATCCATCCCCCGCTCGTCTGTCAAAAAGATCGCCAACACCGGCCTCTCCGTCATGCCCGAGGGACTCGAGCAGGGCCTGGCGCCGCACGACCTGGCCAACCTCATCTCTTTTCTCCAATCCAACGAAAACCCCGGCACTCTCGTTTCCCTCCTCACCCACCCCGACACCACCGACGCCCAGCGTGCTCAGGCACTCGCGCGCCGCCCCGACCTGGCCTTACCCGCCCTCGATCAGATCGCATCCTCGCTTTCCGTCACCGAGCCGACCGCCCCCGTACATCTTTCCGCAATCAAATTGGCCTGCCGAACGGTCCTCGCGCGCAATGATGAGTCAGATGCAAAACACCTCCGCGACCTTGCAGCCCCCCGCCCCGAGGCCAACGGCAAGCTCGCGGATTGGCAGGAACAACTGCTCGCGGTCCTGAACCAGCCCCGGCCCTGATATGCACAAATGCGCCCTGCTCCGATAACCGCCAACCCCCTTTGCGCATCCATCCCCCTCTCAACCCCGTACTCCTCAGTGGTTTCCATGATGACGTGCGCACTGCGATCCGCTATCCTCCCTTGGCCGCGCATCGCGGGGACGTGGCCGCCCTGCATGACGCTTCCCTCGGACCAACCTGACCCGCGCGCCATCACCATCGACGCAACCGACGATTACGCCCTGATGCTCGCCATCGCCCGAGGTAGCGAGCCGGCGCTGTCGAGCCTCTTCGACCGCCATGGCCCCACGGTCAACGCCTGCGCCCGCCGCATCCTCTCCGATTCCTCCGAGGCCGAAGATGTCCTCATCGACGTCTTTTACGAAGTCTGGCGTCGCGCCGATCAATACGACCCCGAACGGGCCACGCCCCTCACCTACTTGATGACGCTCACGCGCAGCCGTGCCATCGACCGCCGCCGCGCCGCCCAGTCTCGCGCCAAGGTGGCCACCCTTCAATCGGCCGACGCTCCCGATCGCCCCGATGCCTCTGCCGCCACCCCGCTTCAAAACACGCTGGGAAGCGAGCGTGCCGCCATCATCCGCAATGCGCTCGGCCGCCTCGATCCCGACCAGCGCGCCGCGCTCGAATGCTCGTACTACGAGGGGCTGACCCATACCGAGATCGCCGCCCGCCTCGGCCGCCCGCTCGGTACCGTCAAAGGCTGGATCCGCCAGGGACTCCTCCGCCTCCGCGATACCCTGCGTCGCAGTTACGACGAACCGCAACCAACCCGAGATGGCAATCAGCCCAGACAGGACACAGCACCCCCGCTGATGTGAACGCACGAGCCACGATGACCTGCGATGACCGCGCCACCCTCAGTCCCCTTTACGCCGCCGGCGCGTGCGACCACGCCGAGCGCGACGAGCTGCGCGCCCATCTCGCCGCCGGCTGCCCCCGCTGTGCCGGCGCGCTCGCCGACTATCAGGCCACGCTCGCGCTGCTGCCGGCCGCTCTGGATCCCATTGCCCCCCCGCGCGCCGCAAAAGACCGCCTCATGCAGCGCATCCGCGGCGAATCCCGCTCGATGTCCCTTCCGCTTCGGCCGCAGCGCCGCTTCGTGCCGCTCTCCCGACTCGCCATCGCGGCCCTCATCGCCGCAGCCATTGGCGGCGCCACGGTGTGGTTCGCCTTGGCGTCGCGCCAGGCCGGATTAGTCGCCCAACTCGCCGACAAGTCCGACGCCATCCGCCGCGCGAATGCCGACCTAAACGACACCCGCGAGACGCTCCGCTTTCTTCGGTCCCCCGATCTTCGCGTCGCGGAACTCACCGGCACCAAGGAACAGCCCGGCGCCGGCCTGCGCATCTTCTGGGATCCCGCCGCCAACACATGGTCCGTTTTCGCGCGCAATCTCAAACCGCTACCCCCCGGCCAGGCCTACGAACTCTGGTACATCCCCGTCGAAAAATCCCCCGTCGCCATCGGCCACACCTTCACCCCCGATGCCTCCGGCAACGCCACCCTCGTATTTCACCTCCCCAAAGACCTTGGCCCGCTCGCCCTCGCCGCCATCACAAATGAACGCGCTGAGGGCGTTCCCACGCCGAGCGGCGCCCTCCAAGCCACCGGTAAACTTCTCGCGATCCCCTAGAGCCGTTCAACATGTGGAGCATGTGGTGGGGCAGACATTCCTGTCTGCCTCTTTCTTGCCCATTGACTAGCGCCCCTCTCCCAACATCCGCCTCAGCAAAATCAACAAAGCCGACATCCCCGGTACTTCCCTCACCATAGCGCATAAAAAAGGCTGCCGGCGGAGGGTAGGTGCCGGGCAGCCTGGCGGAGGAGGAAACGAGGCCTGTCGCGAAGCCGTTGCGGATGGCTCAAGTCCTCTCCCTGACCAACCGTCCCGCAACGAACCTCGCTGAGTTTCAAATCATTCTAATCCTGTCCGTCGCAAGAAACC
>JBBRIN010000625.1:0-2878 GCA_038221115.1 Tepidisphaerales bacterium | reverse complement strand
GGTCGAAGACCTGCTTCGTTCGGGCGACAAATTGGGGAATCTCATCTTGCTTGAAGGGTTCCAGGGGCGGGCGGCCTTTGGGATCGACGTTGGCATCCCATGGACGCAATGCGTCCAGCCGCAACGCCTGCTTGCGCTGTTGGTGAAGCTCTGAAACGACGGGAACGCAGGTTTCGGCGATGGCGTCGGCGAATTCGAGGCATTGCGCGGGCGTGTAGTCGAAGCGCTTGTACGCCTTCCAAACGAAGGAGCGGTAGTTGTCGAAGCCGGCATTTTTGGCGATGCGGGAACGAAGCGCCAGAAGCTGGTCGAAGATCGGCTCGATTCGATCTCGATCCGCCAACGTGCGCTGGGTGGAAGCTTCCCAGGCGCGGCGGCGCAGGTCGCGGTCGGTGCGCTCCTGGAAGCGGCCCATCTGCTGGAGCGTGTGGTCGGCGCCGTCGAAGTGGACCATCATGGCGCCGCAGATCTTGTCGTAGTCGGTCGTGAGGCGAGTCACCTCGGTTTCGAGGGGGACGTTTTCCTGACGGAAGATTTCGACGTCGGCGAGCCAGCGGCGATCGAGCTGCGAAAGCCGGTTTCGATCGAGCTGACCGCGAAAGGGCGATTCGAGGTACCTGGACTGCAACTTGAAGAAGAGGGGCTTGATCTTTGGCTCGACCTCCTCGACGAACTGCATGAAACGTGCCTCGAATTCGGCGTTGTCGGTGTGGCAACTTTTGTCGATATAGCGGCGGTTGGAGTATTCATCGAGCACGCTGAAAAGCTCGGAGGCGTCGGTGAGCCAATGCTCAAGCTCGGTTGCGGACGCCAGGGGACGATCCAGGAGCGATTGGTAGACGGCGGTGACCTGGCCGGCGTCGGCAGGATTAAAGTCGGGAGGAACGAAGCGGCGTGTCGGGAGGGCGGCGGTTTGCATAAGGTATCCTTTACGCGATGGACGCCCTTCGCGAAAGAGACGAATGAACGAGACAGTGTTGGCGATTGATCTGAAAGGGGTGGACCTCTGGCGAGGGGATACGCACATTTTGCGCGGGGTGAGTTGGCAGGTGCCGCAGGGCGCGTGCGTGGCGATTCTGGGGCCGAATGGAAGCGGCAAGAGCACGCTGACGCGGATTCTGGCGTGCCATTTGTGGCCGACGCACGGTGACGTGAGCATTCTTGGCGGCATGTTCGGGGAGACGAACCTGCTCGAGGCGCGGAGGGACGTGCGGCTGGTTCAGGCGGCGGGGCCGTACGACGTGGAGCCGGAGCTTACGGCGCGGGAAGTGGTGCTGACGGGGTTTTTCAGCAGCATCGGACTTTATGAGACGGTGACGGCGGAGATGGAACGCGAGGCGGAGCGGCTGTTGGGATTGGTGGGGTTGAGCCATGTCGCGAGCCATAAGTATTCGACGATGAGCAGCGGGGAGCGCGTGCGCAGTTTGATTGCGCGGGCGCTGGCGGTGCGGCCGAAGTTGTTGCTGCTGGATGAGCCGACGACCGGGCTGGATCTTCTGGCGCGGGAACAGGTGCTGGCGACGGTGGAGATGATGTTTCAGGGTCCGGTTGCGGGGGATCGACCGACGGTGGTGATGATCACGCATCACGTTGAGGAATTGCCGCCGGCGACGACGCAGGTGCTGTTGTTGGATGAAGGGCGAGTGGCGGCGAGCGGAAGGCCGCAGGATGTGCTTCGGTCGGAGGTTTTGTCGAGGGTGTATCGGTGTCCGCTGGAGGTGCGGCATAGCAACGGGCGGTACCGGGTGGAAGTCCATCCGGGGGCTTGGGGGGAATTGTTGCGACGGGGTGGTTGAACGAGGAATGAGAACAGCCACCGGGAGGGGTGGCTGTTCGTTAAGAGCTGGGTCGTTCGTTGCTTGAGCGTCATTTCTTTTCGGCGGGCGGAGGGTTGCCAGCGCCGCCGGCGCCACCAGCGCCTCCGGCGGCGCCTCTTGGCTGGCGCTTGCGGAGACTCAGGGTTACGGGAGCGGGGTCGGCGCCGGCGACGACGGTTACCTTGCCGCGTGCGGTGCCGGCCTCGGACGTGCGGTCACCGGCGGTGAGGGCGTAGTCGCCGGGGGCGACGTTCTTGATGGAGAATCCACCCTTTTCGTCGGTGGTGGCCTCGCCGACGGGCGTGGGCATCTTGCGACCGGCGTCGGCGCCGGCGTCGGCGATTTTGGCATCGGGCTTGGGGGCTTCGGCGGGGGCAGCGCTACGACGGCCGCCGGCGGGCATGTCGCTGGCCTTGAAGAGGCTGACCTTCATGTCTTTGGCGGGCTTGCCGTCCTTGTCGTTGACGGTGCCGCTTACGGTTTGGCCGCCGTCGGCCGCTTGCGCGGGTTGGGCGTGAAGTGTGAAGAGAAGAGCCACAGTTGTCACGGCCGGCGTGAGCCAGCGGAGACAGAACCTGGTCATAGGAGCGTCCTTGAAGAGCGTGCGCGGGGACGGAGGATGTGTCGCCCCGCGCTTCCCAACCAAGGGAGGCTTGGGCAGGGCCTATCCACGCACAGCGGGCGCATAGTGTAACGCGATGTTGCCGCGCGATGCCACGGTATTTCCGGCGACATTCGTCAGAGGATGGGGATCAGATTTCCATGTCTTTTATGGCGTCGCCGAAGAGGTACCAGGGCATGGTGGTGTGGTTGACGTCTTTGCCGGCCATGGTTCCGTAGTATTTCTTGTCGTAGTACTGGGTGACCTGGCGGTTACGGAAGTCGCCGTAGTCGACGAAGACCTGGGAGGAGTGTTGAGCGTGGGTGGGGAGCTCGCCACCGACGGGGTTGAGGAAGTCGCCATACTTGACGGATCCCGCGGGTGTACGGGTGTATCGGCCGAGCAACTGAATCGTCGAGCTGAAGGGGTTGAGCTGATAGAAGCTGTTAAAGTTCTCGAC
>JBBRIN010000624.1:0-2878 GCA_038221115.1 Tepidisphaerales bacterium | reverse complement strand
AGGCTGAGCATCGGAAAATTCACTGGCATCGCGAACGTATCCGCCTCCGCCGCGCTCATCCCCAGCTGCGCGTACCAGAAGTTCGCCCAGCCGAAATCGCCGCTTTTGGTGAGAAAGCCTTTCACCGGCTGATTTGGATCCAGATGCGTCTGAATCCCCAGCCGTTGCGTTTTCGATGGATCGTTCCAGACCGCACCAAGATCAATCACCGAATCCGGATTCCAATCCGGCACGAAAAGCACAGCATCGCGGTTCGTCGTTCCTCGGTCATCCGAAAATACGAAGTAAATGTTCTTCAGCCCCTTGCCCGTCTTGTTCGCAATCTTTCCATCCGGCGTGTTGTCCGCCAGCAGCCGCGCCGATCCCGACAGAGCAAACGGTTCATCCCCCACCCAATGCGCCTGCATCTTCTTCAACGTGCTCCGGTACGGAAAACCCACCGCCGTCGGATCGGAAATCAGAATCCGATACTCCATCGGCGGCGCGCCCTCTTCCGTCGGCGCGATCGCCGGGAAGGCCGTTACATACGAAACCGTTCCCTTCGACGTGTTCCGCAGCGCCACCCGCTCCTCCGCATTGCGCGGGATGTACAAGCCAAACATCGCGTGCGCCACCGTCGGCTCGCCCGGCGACATTCGCACGAACGCCACGTGCTTGATCTCCGCCGGCCCCCGAAGCACGAGCTTCACGATCACCGCCGTCCCCACCGTCGCCCCCATCGCCGCCAGCGCAAACACAAACCAGCTCGCCCCCGTCCGCTTGCGACCCGCCAGGTAAAGGTAGCTTCCCGGTCCGGCCACAACCCAATAGACGATGAACAACAGGATCGCCAGGCTCAGATAAGCCGCGCTGCGGCCGCCAAACTCCATCGCAGCCTGAAAATTCCGCCCCAGCGGATACGTCCCCGTATTCCCCGAGTATGAGTCCTTAATCCGCTTGCTGATAATCTTCTCATTGCTCGGCTGCGATGAGTTGCCCCAGTCCATCACCCGATCCCAGAGATACATCCACTTATAATCCTCAAACGCCTCTTTCGACCCCTGAATCCCCGTGCGGCTGGTGAGCGTCGCATCCCCCAAATCCTGCGCCACCCAGGTCACCGATCCCGTCCCAAACGCCCCGCGAACCAGCCACGGACGCCCCGCGTTCTCCGGGTTCTCTGTCTCGGCAACCACCGAAAAAGGTTTCGGCTTGGCCAGTGCCACATCGTACGGCCCCGACGCGACGTCCTTCCATTTCGGACGATTTGCCGGATCGATCCCCTTGCTCGCCCCGTCCTCGACAATCCGCTTCATCGCGAACAGATCCGCTGTCTTCTCGATCGCCTCCACATGAACCGGCAGCAGCGCGCTCAGTCCATTGCTCACCATCTGCCACACATTCGCCTTCGTGCTCTGGCACACCACCAGCTTCCCGCCCCGGCGGATGTATTCTTCCATCGCCGTCCGCTGCTCGAACGACAGTTGTCCCGGGTCCGCGTCAAACCACACCACCGCGTCCACCGCCTCGTATCCCAGCACGCTCTCCGGCAGCAGGCTGCGCACATTGTTGATCGGGATGAGGACCGGATAGATCTCTTCCTTCAGCCCCAGCGCCTGCCGCGCATACGGTGCAAAGATCGGCCGGCTCGTGTCGACGACGCACAGCACCAGCTTCGTCCCGTGCGTCGGGTTCTGCTCGTCGAGCGCCGCCAGCGGGTCGTTCATCGGCAGCCGCGCAACCTGCTTGTCGTCTTCCGTCGTCAGGTACACCCGAAGGTTGCGCTTCGGATCGTCATCCAAGCGCGGCTGCGGAATGAAATACATCCAGAACTTCTGCGTCCGATCACCGCCGCCGACCGTCCCCACCGCCCCCTTGCCTCCCAAATCCACCGGCCGCACAAAGATCGGATGATCGTGGTCCAGGTCATCCTGATAAACCGCGATCTTCCCCTTGAACGGCGACGCCCCGGTAGGCGTAAGCCGGACGACCATCGGCGTCCAGCACCCCGGGCGATACATGTGCTCAAATCCGACGCTTTCAATGTCGCCGACCGCCTGCGCCCGCGCCGCGCCCGGCGACCAAATCGCGAAAATGATGGCGAGCCACGCGTGCCGCAGGATCATTTGTGGCCCTCGGGGCGCTTCTCGCCCAGGTATTTCTTCTGAATCGCGCCCGCCAGGTCCACGTCGTTGATGTTCGCCAGCGTACACAGCCACGCCACCACGTCGGCAAATTCCTCTTCGATGTTGGCCCGATCGTTGTCATGCGCCAACGCGGTCGACAGCTCGCCCACTTCCTCCACGAAGAACATGAACGTCTTTGCCGTCCCGCGCTCCCGGTCCACCTTCGAATAGCGGTCCGAAATGTGCTTCTGAAATGCTGCAATGGTGAGTGAGTTCGCCTCGGTCATAATGTTTAGCTGGGGAGAGTCTATTTCTTCTTCACATTCGTCTTCAGCCACTCCGCCAGCACCGGCATTACCCGCTGCTCGCGCGCCAACCCCTCCGAATCGCCGGCCTTCTCGTAGACCTGCGCCAGCAGCTCGTGAGCGTCCATATCGTAAGGATCGATCCAAACCGCCTCCCGCGCGTACTTCACCGACTCCTCGAGCTTGTCCATGTCGCGATAAACTCGAGCGATCCTCTTGGCATACCGATCATCATTCAGCTCAACCTTGTGCAGCGCGATCAAATGCTGGACTGCCTTCTCCGGCTGATTGAGATCCTTGCTCAGATAGAGTCCCGCCAATCGCGCGTGCGGCAACGCATCCACCGGCCGCAGCGCGATGATCTCCTCCCAAAGCTCCGCCGCCGCTTCGTAGTCGTGCGCGTTCTTCTGCTCTTCCGCCTTCTTAATCAGTTCGGCCACCCGCTTGCTCGTCTCCGGGTCGTACCCC
>JBBRIN010000623.1:0-2883 GCA_038221115.1 Tepidisphaerales bacterium | reverse complement strand
AGTTTAGGTGGTTTTTACAGGAACGGGGGGGCGTTGTCTTGGGTTTTCGTCGGAGGAGGTTGGCTTTCAGGTCGAAAAACCAAGATTCGAGGATTCCAAAATGTCGGCGCACACGGGTTTTGAATTTGGTTAAGGCCACGGGGGGGGAGAACGCGATGGGGGACCGGCGTCTTTGGAGTGGAAGTCGAAGTTTCGAACTTTCGAAGTTTCGAACTTTTCGGCGCACTCGGGTTTAGATTGGGTTAAGAGGTGAGGTGGATTACATCGGCGTTGGGCGCGCGGACAGTCGAGGGGAGACGTGGGTAGAACGGGGGCGCGGTGCGATTCGTGGGCGAGCGTATCGGAGATGTGTTGAGTTAGTCAAGAGAATAATTAGGCAAATGTTCGGTCAGGTCCAACGGGTGTGACCGTTCCTCAGCCGCGCCCAGCAACAGCTTATGTCTCGGGGGAATGGGCGGCCCTCAGTAGAGGGATGGAGGCTGAGGAGTTGTGCAGTTGGACGCGGCTCGCGAGCGAGACCGGCTAAATAATTCGTAGGACGCGGTTAGCCGCGGCGCATCATGCCGCGGTGGAGGTCTCGGTCCATTTCTTTCTTTTTGATGGAGGCGCGCTTGTCGTATTGCCTTTTGCCATGTCCGACGGCGAGCTCGAGCTTGGCGCGGCCTTCCTTGAAATAGATTGCAAGGGGGATGAGGGAGGTGCCTTTTTCCTTGGTGGCGCTCTGGAGGCGTTTGATTTCGCGCTTGTGGACGAGGAGTTTGCGGGAGCGGAGGGGCTCGTGGTTGTAAACGGCGGCGGCTTGTTTGTAGTGGTCGATGTAGAGGTTGTAGAGCCAGAGCTCGCCGTTTTCGACGCGGGCGAAGGCATCGTGCATCTGGGCGAGACCGGCTCGGAGGGATTTGACCTCGGTGCCCTTCAAGGCGATGCCACATTCGAGCTTGGCGTCGATGTGGTAATCGTGGAAGGCGCGGCGGTTGTTGATGCGCGGGGCGAGGTTGGCTTCTTTGCGGGCCATGGGTTGCACCATACTAGGAGATTGATTACCCATCCGGAAGTGAAACCGCAGATGAACGCGGATGAACGTTGGCGGGAATTGAAGAGATTTTGAGGCGGATGAGCCATCCGTCGAGTTGCGCAGATCCTTCGGAATACCTCAGGATAACGGCTGGGCGGCTGGGTTGAAGTGGCGTTGGCGCATGGCTTCGGCGAGGAGGATGGCGGAGGCGTGGGAGAGGCTGAGGCTAGAGGCCTCGGGGGTTGGGGTGGGGATGGTGATGAAGCGGTCGCAGATGTCGCGGACGGCGCCGGAGAGGCCGCGTTTTTCGCCACCGATGGCGAGGATCGTGGGGAGAGTGAGATCGACATCGTACATAGTGCGCTGGGTGCCGGCGATGCAGCCGAGAAGCTGGAGGCCGCGGCGCTGGAGCTGCTGGATGGGGGCGATGGACTCGATCTGGGCAAGGGTGAGGCGCTCGTAGGCGCCGGAGGCGGGGCGGGCGACTTCGGTGGGGTCGAAATCCCAGAGATGTTTTTTGATGAGGACCGCGTGGACCCCGACGGCGTCGGCGGTGCGCAGGGTGAAGCCGAGGTTGCGGGCGTCGTCGACGCCTTCGAGGAGAAGGAGAAAGGGGTTTTTGGTTTGATCGACGAGGTGCAGAAGCTGGTCAGGCGCGGCGCGCGGTTTGGGGGAGCAGATGGCGATGGCGCCGCCGTGGGATGAGCCGTGGGCGAGGGCGTCGAGCTCGGAGCGATCGACGCGGCGGACGGGGACATTTAGTTCGACCGCCGCGGCGAGAAGGTCTTGAAGCTTTTCCTCATGGGTGCCCTGGCTGATCAGGATGACCTCGAAACGGCGTTGGCGGGCGCGGAGCGCGGCGAGAATGGAGTGGCGGCCTTCGAGGGGTTCCATCCTCACTCGTCCAGGCCGTTCAGCGCGTCGCGGAAGAATTTTTCGATGACGGAGGGGTGGTCGGCGCGGATGGTTAGGTCCCAGGCCATGCGGTACTCGACGTTGACGGGGCGGAAGCCCATGTCCTTGGTGAGGGTTTCGGACATGCTGGGCATGTGGGCGGCGCCGTAGAAGACGCTGATGTGCTTTTTGCCTTTGGCGAGGGTGTCGGCCAGGACCTTGAGGGCGGCTTTGTTGCGTTCGGTGAGGATGACCGAGCCGTGGGGGCCTTCCATTCCGGCGGCGGCTTTTTCGACGTCGGCCATGTGGCGGGCGAGGAGGAGCTTGACCTGGCGCTCGGAGTCGGGGCGGCAGACCATCTTGATCAACTCATCGGCAAGCTGCTCGGTGCTGATGTCGCCGGGGCCGTCGCCCTTGGACATGGCATCCATCATCTGGCGGAGGATGAGGGTGAACATGGATTCGCCGCGCTCGTCCTGCATCTTCTCGAAGGTCTCGGCGTCGAGGTCGGCGTGGACGAAGTTGGCCTTCGAGTAGTCGATGTCATCGAGCTGAAAATCGAGGTTGAGCGAGTCCTTGAGGAAGTGTTGGAACTGGGCGATGCCGCTCTTGGCGGGCTGGTTGGGCTTGGGGCCGCCGACCATGTCCTTGGGCTTGATGAGTTCATAGAGAACAGCGTCGTCGTGGGTGAAGGAATCATTGAGGCCGTCGTAGTAGGACTTTTCGCCGATGTGGACGGCGCCGACGAGCCGGACGGTGGCGCCGGCGTCGTTGCGATAGGTGACGATGGCGGTTTCGAGCCGCGCGCTGCCGTGGCCATCATCGGAGAAACGGATGAATTTGAGATCGCCACCGGCGAGCGGTTGTGTGGTGGGGGCGATCGCAAGGCCGACGGCGGGGTTGTTGGCGTCGGCGGCTTTGGCGATGAAGGGGAGGAGGGCAACCAGGGCTGCGGAAAGACCAAGGTCGCGAGT
>JBBRIN010000622.1:0-2883 GCA_038221115.1 Tepidisphaerales bacterium | reverse complement strand
CGTACTTGAACACCGCCACGAGCAGGCCTCCAAGCAAGCCGAGTGAGACATGGGTGAGGAAATGCTCCCGGTCGACAAGCTCCTGCATGCTGATCACGCACATCGCGACCAGTCCGTAGGCGAAAGCGGAAAGGCCGACCGGGCTGCCGGTGGTCAGAAGGTCTTCAAGCAATCCCAGAATGAACGCGCCGAGCAGCGCGGCATCGCGCTGGGCGCTCATCGCGACAAAGATGACCGCCAACAACACGAGTTGCGGGCGGCCGCGATACGCGAGGTCGTAGCCGCTAAGCCCCACTTGAAGGCCCAGCACGACATAAGCGAGGATGGCGAACGGCAGCCAGCGCATGAACGGAAATTGCCGGTAATTAGTTGCCAGTGATTGCGCTGACAACAACGCCCTACTTCTTCACCATCACCATCACTTCGGCCAGCTTCATGAGGTCGGCATCGGGCCGCACCGTGATGGTGGAGAAGAGGGGATTCCGCTGTTCGACGATCGATTCGACTTCGCCGAGCTTGATCCCCTGAATCGGTTGCGGCCAGTCCTTGTCGTTCAGCACGACCCAATCGCCGACCGCCAGTTTGAATTTCTTACTCGTCGAGTCCAGCTCAATCGTCTTGTACTGCTGAATGACCATGCGCCCGTCGCCGCGGCCGGCCACGGATTTGAAGGGGAGCGGCAGGTGGATGAATTCGCCGGTGTCCTGTTTGTAGCGGACGAACTCGCCGCGAAAGGGTTGAAAATCCTTGTCGGTAACCAGCCGCACGCGGGCTGCGCCCACGCCGATCACTTCCAGTCGCCCGGCCAGGCCGTGCGGATAAATGACGGGCATGCCGGTCGCGAACGTGTCGACAAACGACGTGCTGAGCGTCAGCGTCTGGTGGTTTCCGGCGTCGCCGCCCATGACGGACACAATCCGGCACCGGTCGAACAGCGTCTTGTTGACGCTGTTGAACTCATTGAGCTGCCGGTGGAGGTCGTCGATCTGCTGGTCCTTTTGCGCCAGCTGAAACTTGAGGGTTTCGATCTCGTCGCGAAGCTGCCCCTCGGTGCGGCTGTCGTTCTTTTCGCTGGGGCGTTTCTGCGGCACGGTCAAGCGAGAATCGACGCCGTGTGCAAGCTGCCGCACCGGCGCCGAGATCGGCCAGAACAGATTGTCGATTTTTCCGTGCAAAGCGTCGGCGGGAAGAACAAACGCAGCCACTAGCGCGGCTGCCATCAGCAACAGTAGGCCATGATTAAATCGCATCGCCGGACCTCCGTGTCCGCTGGCTTACAGGTCGTCTCGATCACTCTCCATCGTGTCTTTCCAGAGCTCCAGGTTTTCCAGGTAGACGGCCGTGCCGCGAGCGACGCACGTCAGCGGATCCTCCGCAAGACGCACATCGAGTCCGGTGGCATTGCTGATCACGGTGGACAACCCGCGCAGCATGGAAGATCCGCCTGCCATGGTGATGCCGTTGTCCACCAGATCCGCCGCCAGCTCGGGCTCGGCCAGCTCGAGAGTTCTGATGACGGCCTCGATGATTTGCGTGCAGGGCTCCTGAAGGGCCTCGCGGATTTCGGCGGAAGTGACCATGGTTTTTCGCGGCAGCCCGCTGATCATGTCCCGGCCGCGCACCTCCATGTTGGGCTCGTTGTCGCCCTGGGGCGCCGCCGAGCCGATCTCGATCTTGATGCGCTCGGCCATCTGCTCGCCGATCTGCATGTTGTAGGTCTTCTTCATGTGGTTGACGATCGCTTCGTCGAAGTCGTCGCCCGCCACGCGCACGGACTCGCATACCGAAATATCCGCCAGCGAAATAATGGCGACTTCAGTCGTGCCGCCGCCGATGTCGACGATCATCGAGGCCGTGGGCTCGGTCACCGGCAGCCCCGCCCCGATCGCGGCGGCCATCGGTTCTTCCACCAGATAAACGCGGCGCGCGCCGGCACGTTCGGCGCTGTCGAGGACGGCGCGCTTTTCGACGGCGGTGATCCCTGACGGGATTGCGATGACGACGCGCGGTCCGATGAAGTGCTTGCGGCCCTGCACCCGCCGGATGAAGTAGGCGAGCATGGCCTCGGTGATCTCGAAATCGCTGATGACGCCGTCCTTGAGCGGGCGGATGGCGGTAATGCTGCCCGGGGTCTTGCCGAGCATTTCTTTGGCGACGAGCCCCACCGCCTGGCCGTTTTGCAGCACGCGGTTGGTTCCCTTTTTTACGGCGACGACGCTTGGCTCGTTGAGGACGATGCCTTCGCCCTTCACGCAGACCAGCGTGTTGCACGTTCCAAGGTCGATGCCCATGTCGATGCTGAACATGCCCAGGAGGGAATCAAAGATCACGCCGATACTCCTTCATCGTCGAAGCCCATCGAATGGGCCGCGCTACACGGCCGCCGATGGGTCCACGTCCATTGCCCGCGCCTGCCGCCGGGGCCGACGCGTCGTGATGCTGGTGTTCCACAAACCTAAAGTGAGGGCGTCCTGCCCGGATACGCCCGATAACGTCCCACAGCACGGCGTCAAAATACAGGTTGAACGTGAAAGAGGCAAATGACTATCCGCAAAGCGCGCCCATGTGATTCCCTCCGGCGCCCATTCAGCAGGAATTGCCGACTTGCTACAATCGCCCGCAAAAGGCACCCATGAAACTAATCATCGCGTACATCCAGCCGGACCGCCTCACCTCCGTCAAGGACGAATTGCTTAAAGCGCAGGTAGGCAAACTCTCCGTCATCGCCAACGCGACGGGGTGTGGCCAGCAAAAGGGCTACACCGAGGCCTATCGCGGACACATCACGGAGATCAATCTGCGCCCGAAGGTGCGGATCGAGATCGCGGTCAACGATGAATTTGTCCAGCCGACGGTCGACGCGATCGTGAAAGGCGCGCGCTC
>JBBRIN010000621.1:0-2892 GCA_038221115.1 Tepidisphaerales bacterium | reverse complement strand
ATCGAGTTGACAATACATCTGTGGCTTTCTTCATCGCAACCACAGGTTGCCCATCGTTCAACCCCGATTACAATCTCCTTCCATCCTGGGGTTCACCCGTTTCTCACTCAGGGATCTCGCTTGTCGCCCACGATTCGGAGGCCCATGATCCGTGCCGCCTGCTACTTTCTCCTGGCGGTTCTGCTGACCTCGGCAAGCGTGCTTGCCGATCCGATTAAGCCGGACGTGCTGCTCGACGTCGAGATCGGCTGGGGCGGCCCGCTCCGCGCCGGGCGATGGACGCCCATGTTCGTGACCGCATCTGACGCCCTCGCCACCCAGGCCAAGCCTCGAGCTGTGACAATCGCAGTGGAATCCGAGCAAGGCGGCACCAGCGTCATGCAGATTTCGCAGTCGGCGGCCATCGGACCGATCCCGGCGACCTTCACGATCCTCCTCCCCCTTTCCCTGGAAGCGCCTGTGGTCACCCTGCGAGACCAAGCGACCGGCAAAACGCTGGCGGTCTGGTCTCGGGAAAGCGCCAGGGCGTTCGAAGACGTTTCTCGTCGACTCCTTGATGGCGACAAAAATCTCATCGGCGTCAGCGGCGCCTACTCCAAGTTGCCGAACCTGACCGATCAGGCCGACCTCCAAGCCGAGGTCGGCTTCCTTCCGCCTGATCGACTGCCTATTCAGCCGCTCGGCTACGATTCGCTCGACCTGCTGATCCTCAACCGCCCGAATGTTAATCACATCTCGGCCGACTCGCAGGCGGCAATCGTCGAATGGGTTCGAGGCGGCGGCGTGCTGCTTATCTGGCCGGGCAGCGACCCGCTTCCGGCCGGCCCGCTGGCCGATGCATTGCCTTGCAAAATTGGCATTCCCCGCAGCTACACGTTCTCGCTAGAGCAGCAGTACAAGGCCGGCCTCGCCAAGCGGTTTGGCGGAATGACGGGCTACCAACTCACCCCGACCAAAGACGCCGACCCCATTCCCCTCTTCACCGACTCCGCCGGCCAGACGGACGCGATCGCCTATTCCAAGCGAGTCGGGTTCGGCCGAATCACCGTCGCGCCGTTCGATGTCAGCCTGTTTCAGTTCAAGAATATGATCGGCGGGACAGAGCCGTCCGAAACCCCCGATCCGACGCCGGAATCGACGCCCGACGCGTCCGAGAGCCGCGACATCTTCAGCCCCCAGCCTCGGGTCACCCGCCCGCGCGGCCCAGGCCGCGAATTCTTCGAGCAATTGACCGCGCGCATGGGGCTTTACGAACTCCGCCAAAAGGCCGCCTCCGGCTCCTATCGCTACCGCTATTCCGAATCCGATCCGATCAATTCCCGGCAGCAACAGGCGACCGCGCGACTGGAAGATTTTCTGGGCGATGTCCCGGGCGCGGGTCGATTCGGTTTCGGATATATCGCGTGGGTCATGCTCGGGATGATGGTGCTCGTCGGGCCGGTCGACTGGTTCGTCCTCCGCAAGCTTGGCCGACAGCCCTGGACCTGGGTCACCACGGCTGGCTGGATCGGATTGATCACCGTCGGCGCCCTCATGATCGCCCGCGTCTTTAAGAGCGGCGATCTTTACTTCAACACCGTCGAACTGATCGACCAGGCCGACGACCAGGTCGTCGCCCGAAGCACGCTCGTCGGCATCTATTCGCCCAAGACGACGGAATACCACATCGATGGCCCCGCAGGTGCCGCCGGTGGAAGCTCTACGCCGGTGACCGGCTGGTGGAGCCTGCCCAGCTCCAATGAATATTCACGCAGCGGCCTGAAGACCGACACGGCGTTCCATCAAGCCATCGACGGCATGGAGCCGCTGGAAATGACTATCAACGTCTGGAAACTGCGATTCCTGAGCGGCCAAACCCTGGGCGGAAAGCAGGACCCGATCCTGGCGGCCGACCTGCATGTCCGCAGCCAAACGGCCAGCGAAACGAAGCCGGGCGAAGTTTCCAAACAAGTGCTTGAAGGGATCATTCGCAATCTGTCTACTCAGAAATTAATCGATATCCGCCTGGCGACGGGCAGGCATTCGATAGTCACGGGCGATTCTACGAATTCGGAAATTTTGAAGGGCCTGAGGGGGCCGAGCAAGATTCCCGACGTGAGCGAGCTCGGGCAGTTGAAAATTATCGTGCCGCAGCTCGGCCCCAACCAGAGTTCGACGGTCAGCGTGGTGTTGGATTCGTCGGCAATCCTCGCAAACGGAATTGTAACTCAGGGAAACAGCAGTCCCGTTTACTACAACAACGATCGCTATGGGTACAGCCAGACGCCTCCGCTCGCTGAATCGATCTGGGCGGTCGCCGGGGATCTTGCAACGAGGCGGACTTGGCGAATGGGCCAGGAGGCGGCGGATGGGAAGACCGCCGTCATCTTCGCGAGGATCGAAAACCCCTCGCCTCCCGTGTCACTGCGCGAGCCCAACGCGAAGCAGAAGCATGAGGCCGTTGTCCGAGCGGTGGTGAGGATTCGGGAGTGACAGAATGACCATTTTTCCGCGCCATGTAGGGTCCGCTTGAGCGGACGCGGGAATGTGGATATCCACGCGTTCGCGTCCGCTGAAGCGGACCCTACTTGGCTGATTTGCCATGATCGTTCCGGACGACCCTATGACGCCAACCTCCTTGTCAGACACCGCGTCCGAAACCCTCCCGCCGACCGATTTGGAAGTCCCCGCGCCGCCGTTGGCCTCTACAATTCCACCAGCCCCGCCGGTCAACGTCCCCGGCCACGCCAGCGGGACCGCGATCTTCACCCAGAACCTCACCAAGCGCTATGGCCAACTCGTCGCGCTCGACAACCTGAATCTCGAACTGGTCCCCGGCGACGTCTTCGGGTTCATCGGACCCAACGGCGCGGGCAAATCCACGACGATGAAAATCCTCGCCGGCCTGCTCGA
>JBBRIN010000620.1:0-2918 GCA_038221115.1 Tepidisphaerales bacterium | reverse complement strand
CCCCAAGAGCCAGTATGGCGCCGCGGTCCCGAACATCGTCAGCCGAATGCTGAAGGGCGAGCGGCCCACGATCTATGGCGACGGTGAGCAAACCCGCGACTTCTGCCATGTCGACAATGTGGTCGCGGCGAATCTCCTGGCGGCCGAGTCGGACCGCGCTGGGGGGCAAATGGTCAACGTCGGCTGCGGCGTCGCCATCAGCGTCAATCAGATCGTCAAGTCCGTCAACGCGATCAACGGCACCCAGGTCGAGCCGGATTATGCGCCCGCGCGAGCCGGGGAGGTGCGCCACTCGCTGGCGGATATTTCAGCGGCGCGGGAGTTGCTGGGGTACCAGCCTAAATTGATGTTTGAAGACGGGCTGCGGCAGGCGATCGATTGGTATCGGGGAAACGTTTGAGATAGCGCGGATAGGGCTAGAGCTTCTCGGCCCGCCCGTCTCGTTCCAAGCCCACGGCGATCGCGCCGAAGATGCCGACGTCGTGGCCCAATTCCGCCTGCACGATGTCGACGATGTCCATCATCGGGCGGACGGTTCGTTTGCGGGTCGCCTCGCGCAACGGGCCGAGCAGGTGCTCGCCGGCGTTGGTCACGCCCCCGCCGAGGACGATTCGCCGCGGGTTGAAAATGTGGATGAAGCTGGCGAGCGCGGTGCCGAGCGCGAGAATGGTTTCATCCCAAACCCGTTTGGCGGTCATGTCCCCGGCTTCCGCGGCATCGATTACGGCTTTGGTGGTGATCTCGTCCGCCGCCAGATCGCGCAGAACGGATTTGTTTCCGCCTGGCGCTTCCAGCGCCTCGCGCATGCGTTTCACGATCGCCGTGCCGCTGGCATATTGCTCGATGCAGCCGATATTCCCGCACCCGCACGGCCGGCCGTTGAAGTCAACCGACATGTGACCCACTTCGCCGGCATTGCCGCTCTCTCCCTGATATAGATGGTTGTCGATGATGATGCCGCCGCCCACGCCCGTCGAGATCGTGAGGTAGATCATGTTGGCGACGCCGCGGCCGGCGCCGAAACGGTGCTCGCCCATGGCGGCGGCGTTGGCGTCATTGTCGAGGAACACCGGCGCGTTCAGCGCCTCGCGAATCGTTTGGACGAGCGGCACGCGGTCCCATCCCGGCAGGTTGACGGGACTTAGCACTAAACCGCCCTTTTGGTCGAGCGGACCCACGCACCCCACCCCCGCGACCGCGACGGGCTCGCCCGAGCGGGCAATCACGCGCCGACATAGATCAATTAGCCGGCCCAACGCCGCCCCAGGGCCTTCGCCGACGGTGGTGAGGATACGATCCGATGCCAGGAGCTTCCCCTCGGGCGTGGCCACGCCCACCGCCATCTTCGTGCCGCCAATGTCGATCCCCAGCACGTTCCGTGGACCCGGTGAATCTCCTTTGGACGTTGGCGCAGCGCTCATGGTCGGTCGAAGTGTCGCCGGTCGTCGGCCGCTGTCAAGCAGACGTCGTGCTTGACCCTCATTCGCGATCCGTTAAAACCCTCGCATGGCGGAACGAAAGATCACCGTCGACGACGTTATCAAGGTCGCCCGCCTTGCACGCCTCGCGATGGACGAGGCCAAGCTCCAGAAGTTCACGGGTCAACTCGAGCATATTCTCGAATACGTCGACAAGATTGCAGGGCTGGATACGCAAGGCGTGGAACCGATGGCCCACGCCCTGCCGCTTCACAATGTGCTTCGCGACGACGTTGTCGAACCGCCGCTGCCGCTCGACAAGGTTCTTCAGAATGCCCCCGATTCGGACGGGCCCTTCTTCAAGGTGCCCAAGATTATCGGAGGCGATGAGGACTTGGCAGGATAGGGTTCGGGGTTCAGGGTTCAGCGACGTTCCCGAACGCTTTCTTTCCTGAACCCCGAACCCTGAACCCTGAACCCTTTATGCTCACCCACGATTCCCTTCTTGCCGCTCGTGACGCGATCCGCGCCGGGCAGATTTCGTCGGTCGAGCTGACGAAGCAGGCGCTCGCTCGCATCGATCAGCTTGAGCCGACGATTCTTGCTTATAACAGCACGTTCCCGGAGCGGGCGCTACAGCAAGCAAAGGCCGTTGATGAGGGAAGGCGCACCGGACCGCTGGCGGGGGTGCCGATTGCGCTGAAAGACAATCTCTGCATGACTTATGGGGCCACGACTTGCTCGTCAAAAATGCTGGAGAACTTTCATTCGCCTTACGACGCCACGGTCGTGCGCAAGCTGGAGGAGGCGGGCGCGGTCATCCTGGGGAAGACAAACCTCGATGAATTTGCGATGGGGTCCTCCACGGAGAACAGCGCTTTCAAGACGACGCGCAATCCGTGGGACACCAGCCGCGTTCCGGGCGGGTCATCGGGCGGATCGGCCGCGGCGCTGGCGGCGGGGATGTGCTGCGCCAGCCTCGGCTCGGACACGGGCGGTTCGATTCGACAGCCGGCGGCTCTGTGCGGCCTCGTCGGGCTGAAGCCAACCTATGGACGGGTCTCGCGGTATGGGCTCGTCGCGTTCGCCAGCTCGCTCGATCAGATCGGGCCTTTTGGGTGGACGGTTGCGGATGCGGCGCTGCTCATGAATGTGATCTCCGGTCACGATCCTAAAGACTCGACCAGTGTGCCGGGGCAGGTGCCGGATTATCTGGCGCAACTGGAGCAGCCGATCAAGGGGCTGCGGATTGGCATCGCCAAAGAGTATGAGCTACCCACCGGCGTGGACCCGCAGGTGAAGGCTGCCGTCGATGCCGCCATCACTACTTACAAGTCGCTCGGAGCAACGCTGGTAGACGTCTCGCTTCCACACACGGAGTATGGCATCGCAGCCTATTACGTGATCGCGCCGTGCGAGGCGTCGAGCAACCTTGCCCGCTACGACGGCGTTCACTTCGGTCACCGCACAAGGCAACCCGTGAAGGACATCGTCGAGCTG
>JBBRIN010000619.1:0-2925 GCA_038221115.1 Tepidisphaerales bacterium | reverse complement strand
AAGTCGTGACGTTTTTCACAATGCCCCTTAGATGGGTTCGTCTTTTATCGTTTCATCGAACACCTGAAGCAACTTCGCTTTGTCGAAGATCATCTCCTGGCGCGTCAGCCCGACGATATCGTACTCGTGGGTGAGCTCGATGGCGTCGACCGGGCAGGCTTCCTCACACATGCCGCAGTAGATGCAGCGGAGCTCGTCGATGTCGAATTTCTGGGGGTATTTTTCGCGATCGGTCCACGGGGATTCGGCGGCTTCGATATGAATGCAGTGGGCGGGGCAGGCGGTCGAGCACATGAAGCAGGCGACGCACTTGACGCGGCCTTCCTCGTCCTTGTTGAGGCGATGCACGCCGCGATAGGTGCGGAGGAGCATGCCGCCCTCTTCGACGGGGAGATCTTCGCGGCGTTCCTCGGGGTATTGGATGACGCGGTCGGTCCCGCCGAGCACCTTGAGCATGTGCTTCATGGTGGTGCCGAGGCCGATGAGTACCTGGGGAAGGTAGAACTGATCGCCGAGGGTGAGGCGGGGTTCCTGGAGGGTGATGACGTCGGAGTCTTTCATGGAGGGTTCAGGGTTCGGGGTTCAGGGTTCAGGGAAGACGGGGAAGGGCTTTTTCTTCACTGAACCCTGAACCCTGAACCCTGAACCCTCCGATCATGTGGCCGTGGCGGACAACGGGGTTCGGTTGAAGCGAGATCCTTCGACGCGGACGCGGCGGTTGGTTTCGGGGGGAGGGGGCAGGAAGCGGCTGACGATCATGGCGATGGCGACGACGGCGAGGTTGGACAGGAGGAGGGCGAGGGCCATGGTGCCGTTGACGCGGAGGTCCTGGCCGCGCGAGCCGCTGAAGAAGTAGAGGACGATGGCGTTGGCGACGAGCAGAGCGAGGGAGATGGGGATAAGGGCCCGCCACGCGAGCATCATAAGCTGGTCGAAGCGGAAGCGCGGCAGGCTCCAGCGCACCCACATGAAGATGAAGATGACGAAAATGGTTTTGCCGAAGAAGACGGCGAAGCGGATGAGGCAAATGAGGAGGCTATCGGTGACGGCGGGGTTGGGATCGATGTGGCCGGAGAGGCCGGGGAAATGCCAGCCGCCGAAGAACAGGGCGACGCACACGGCGCTGGTGGTAATCATGCCGGCGTATTCGGCGAGGAAGAAGAGGGCGAAGCGCATGGCGGAGTATTCGGTGTGGTAGCCGCCGACCAGTTCCTGCTCGGCCTCGGCCAGATCGAACGGGGCGCGGTTGGCCTCGGCGTGGATGCAAATGAGGAACATGAAGAACGTGACCGGCTGGGTGAAGACGTTCCACGCGGGAATGAAGCCGATCCAGTAATGGCACTGCTTTTCGACGATTTCGCCGAGGTCGAGGGTGCCGAAGAGGATGACGATGCAGAGGACCGAGAGGCCCAGGGGGATTTCGTAGGAGATCATCTGAGCGGTGGCCCGAAGTCCGCCCAGAAAGGAGTATTTGTTGTTGGAGGCCCAGCCGCCGAGGACGACGCCGTACACGGCAAGGGAGAGGACGGCCAGGATGTAGAGAACGCCGATGTTGAGCGTGGCAGCCTGGAAGGGGTAGCGATAGGTGATGTAGGCGACGGTGCGGCCGGCTTCATCATTGATGACGGGTGTGCCGACGAGCGTGCCCATGCCGGGGACGTGGCGGTCGGCGGCCTGGACGGCGGTGACGTTGGGGCCGACCTCTTTGGTGACGTCGATGCGGCGATTGTTCACCTGATGGATGCCGCCCCATGGGAGGACGGCGATGGAAATGATGATCACGACGATCATGATGCCCGGCGCGAGGGAGAAGATGGCCTTGTCGACGCCGGCGGGGCGATAGTCCTCCTTCATGATGAACTTGACGCCATCGGCGATGGGCTGGAACAGTCCCCCGGGGCCGACGCGATTGGGGCCGATGCGATCCTGGACCCAACTGGCAACCTTGCGCTCGAGGAGGATGAGGTAGGCGACGGTGCCGAGGATGACGAAGTGCGGGATGGCGGCGAGGAGGATCCAAGGGTGGTCTTGAAGGAAGTTTTTTACGAAGTCGATCATGTTGGGCTAGATCTCGGCGAATTCAAATGCCGGTTCGACGGCGTGACCGATTGGCGTCGGGACCGTGGAGAAAATGCCGCCCATGTCCTGGCGGACGACTTTGGCGTTGTATAAGCCGCTGCGGCCGAGAAGCGAATAGTAGACGTCGCCCTCGCGCTTGGCGCCTTCAGGCGGCGCGACGGCGGCGGTGAACGCCTGAATCTTGCCTTGATAGTTTTCCCACGAGCCGTCCTTTTCGGCCCACGCGGCGGCGGGGAGAAGGACGTCAGCGGTGTCGGAGAGTGAGCTTTCGAGGATGTCCTGCACGACCTTGAAGCCGCGCGGCAGGGGCGACTTTTGGCCCTGCCAGTCGGACAGATAACCGCCGACGATCCAGCCGCCCTTGAGCTTTTTCAGTTCGGGCATGGTGTTGGCGGCGAGGTCTTCCCAGGTGGCTGAAGGCCCGCCGAGCTGGCTGATGATGCGGCGGATACCGGCGGCATTCGGGACCTTCTCGGCTTTGATGATGAAGGTTTGCTTGCCGTTGGCGGGATTGTGGAACACTTCATCCTGCCCGCTCGTGGGGACGGGGCCCAGGACGAGCAACGCCTGCGAATCGAGCGAGCGAATCCACCGCGCAAGAAGCCACGCTTCCTCGTTGGCCATCATCGGGCTCAGCACGGCATATAAGCTGCCGGCGCCGTTGTGCATCGCCAGATCGGTCAGGCCCCTGTTGGCCTCGTCGATGGCGTTGCCATAAGTCGTGTCGATCTGGCTGCCGTACTGAATGCGGCGCGGGCGCGTCAGGCGCTTGTCGCTGTGAACGGGCTTGTAGCTATAGCGCGTGTCATCGCTGATCCACCACTGATTCACCTCGGCGTTATACCG
>JBBRIN010000618.1:0-2926 GCA_038221115.1 Tepidisphaerales bacterium | reverse complement strand
GATGTGGATGTCGTGGCCGCAGGCGTGCATGACGCCGACGGTGTCGCCCTGGGCATTTTTGGTGGTGACCTTGCTGGCGTAGGGAGCATCGGTTTGTTCGACCACTGGAAGAGCATCGAGCTCGGTGCGGAGAAGGAGGGTTTTGCCGGGACCGTTTTCGAGGACGGCGACGACACCGCTGCCGCCGACGCGTTCGGTGACCTTGTAGCCGGCTTTGCGGAGTTCATCGGCGAGGCGGGCAGCGGTTTTTTCTTCGGAGAGGGATAGCTCGGGATTGGCGTGGATGGTGGTGTAGAGGTGTTCCAGCTCGGGGAATTCGGAATCGGCGATCGACTTCAGATCTGGGTTTGGCGCGGCGGCGGCGAGGACCGCGGCGCTGACAGGGTGGGCGATGGGCGGGGCCACGTGGGGGGAGCAGGCGGTCAGGATGAGGGTGAGGACGAGGTATGGGATCGGGCGGAGCGGCATGGGAACCTCGGGGAAGAGAATCAGGCCATGATTTCGTGGATCGGTTCGGCGCCTTCGACGCCGACGAGTTTTTGATCGAGGCCGCTGTAGAAGTAAGTGAGGCGATCGGGGTCGACGCCGAGTTGGCTGAGGATGGTGGCGTGGAGGTGCTTGACGTGGAAGGGCTTTTCGACGGCGTTGCCGCCTAGTTCGTCGGTGGTGCCGACGGTGGTGCCGCCCTTGATGCCGCCGCCGGCCATCCACATGGTGAAGCCGTAGGCGTTGTGATCGCGGCCGGTGCCTTTGGCGTATTCGGCGGTGGGCTGGCGGCCGAATTCGCCACCCCAGACGATGAGGGTGCTGTCGAGGAGGCCGCGCTGCTTGAGATCGTGGAGGAGGCCGGCGATGGGAAGGTCGGTTTCACCGGCGTGGAGCGTGTGGTTCTTCATCAGATCGCCGTGGGCGTCCCAGTTGTCGTCGTTGTGGGCGCCACCGGAGTAGATCTGGATGAAGCGGACGCCGCGCTCGACCATGCGGCGGGCGAGGAGGCATTGGCGCCCGAAGACTTCGGTGCGTTTGTCGTTCATGCCGTAGAGCTCTTTGGTGGCCTGCGATTCTTCGGAGAGATCGACAGCCTGGGGAGCGGAGCTTTGCATCTTGTAGGCGAGCTCGTAGGCGGCGATGCGCGAGGCGAGGGCAGAGCTGCCGGCGTTGCGGGCCTGATGCTCGAGGTTGTACTGGCGGAGAGTGTCGAGCAGATCGCGTTGGGCGGCGTCGGTGAGGTTGTCGGGACGTTTGAGGTCGAGGATGGGGGAGCCGGCGGAGCGGAGGATGGTGCCTTCGTAGTGGGCGGGCATGTAGCCGCTGGACCAGTTTTTAGCGCCGCTGATCGGGCCGCCGCGAGGGTCGAGCATGACCATGAAGCCGGGGAGGTTTTCGTTGACGGTGCCGAGGCCGTAGTTGACCCAGGAGCCGATGCAGGGGCTGCCGGAGAGGATTTTCCCGGTGTTCATCTGGAGCATGGCCGAGCCGTGGATGGGCGAATCGGCGGTCATGGAGTGGATGAAGGAGATGTCGTCGACGTGACGGGCGAGGTTGGGGAATAGGTCGCTGACCCACTTGCCGCACTGGCCGTATTGCTTGAAATCCCATTTGGGCTCGACGATGCGGCCTTCGTTTTTCTTGCCGCCGCGGCCGAAGGTTTTTACGGCGATGGTTTTGCCGTCCATGCCCTTCATGGCGGGTTTGTAGTCGAAGGTGTCGATGTGGCTGGGGCCACCGTACATGTAGAGGGAAATGACGCTCTTGGCCTTGGGGGTGAAATGGGGCTTCTTGGGGGCGAGGGGGTTTGCGAATTTGGTTGCGCCATCGGCGGCGACGGCCTGGCGGGCGAAGAAGGATTCGCCGAGCATGGAGGAAAGGGCGACGGAGGCGAAGCCGGCGCCGGATTGCCAGAGGAACTCGCGCCGGGTGCGGCCGCAGAAGTTGGGGATTGCTTTTGACATCCTCGTCCTTAGTTCACGTATACGAGCTCGTTCAGGTTGAGCGCCAAGAGGCAGAAGTTTCGCAGTGCGTCGGCGGGCGGCATGTGGTGCACGGTGCGCAGGCGTGCGATGAAGTCTATGCCGCGGGTGACTTCGGATTCGGTCGGGGTGCGCTGGGTGACGCGGCGTAGGGCGAGGCGAACCTGAGTGGGAACATCGCCGCCGGCGCGGTGCGTGAGGTCATCGGCAAAGAGTTTAGCCTGCTCGTTGAGGAACGCGCTGTTCAACAGCGTTAGTGCCTGGCCGGGCTGGGTGGTGACGAAACGCACGGGACACGTGGCGTCGAGATCGGGGGCGTCGAAGCCGGTGAGGATGGGCAACTGGAGGGAGCGCTTCTGGTGGACGTAGACGCTGCGGCGGGACATTTCTTCGGGCGAGGAGGTTCCCCAACCGCTGCCGGGGCGGGACTGGCCGGCCATCACTTCGGCGGGGATGGCGGGGTAGATGCTGGGCCCGCCTAACTTGTTGGTCAGGTTGCCGCAGACGGCGAGGACGGAGTCGCGGACTTCTTCGGCGGTCAGGCGACGGAGATTAAAGTGCCAAAAGCAGTCGTTTTCCGGGTCCTTCGCAAGCGCCGTCGGGTTGTAAAGCGACGACATCTGGTAGCCGTTGGACATGACGATCAGCTTGTGGAGAGATTTGATGCGCCAGCCGCCTTCGATGAGCTGAGTGGCGAGGAAATCGAGGAGTTCGGGATGGGTGGGGACTGCGCCGCGGTAGCCGAAGTCGCTGGCGGAGCGGACGATGCCGCGTCCGAAATGAAATTGCCAGATGCGATTCGCCATGACGCGGGCGGTGAGGGAATTGGAGGGGCTGGCGATCCAGTCGGCCAGGACTTTGCGACGGCCGGTGGTGGTGGCGCCGGGACCAGGGGCGGGAATAATGGCCTGAGGGCTGTTGGTGAGGACGGAGGGGAATGCGGGATCGACGGGGTC
>JBBRIN010000617.1:0-2938 GCA_038221115.1 Tepidisphaerales bacterium | reverse complement strand
GGGCCAGACTTCGGCGACGATAGCGGCGCCGGCGGCCCACTCGCCACCGACACCGAAGCCGGTCATAAAGCGAAAGAAGGCGTACATCTGCCAGTTGTGCGAGAGGCCGCTGAGGCCGGTGAAGAGGGCGTAAATGAGGATGGTGACGATCATGGTGCCGGTGCGGCCGATGCGGTCGCCGAGGCTTCAAAAGACGAACCCCCCTACCGACCAGCCGACGAGAAACGCAGCGGTGACCCAGCTTCCGATGAATTTGACGTAGGCGGCGTCCGTGCCGCGAACGGGCCCGAGCAGATCGGCGATCGAGTTGTTGCGGACCAGCGTGAAGAGGTTCTGGTCCATCGTGTCGAACATCCACCCGAGGGCGGCGACGATCAGCACGACCCAGCAGTAACGATCGACGCCCTGGTACCAGCGGGGGGAGGCTTGCGTCATGGGCATGCGCAGTAGGTTACAGCGCGGCGGCCGAAAGTTGGTAGTATGCTGGTCGGCGCGCGTCGGCCTGCGAGTGGTTCGGGATGGTTCGGGCGCGACGCGAAATACCAGTCTCATGATGCCCCCTGAGTGGGGGAGAGGAGCTTTGACGATGAGCAAGCGGAAAGGCAGCGGGCTGATGATGTTGGCCGGCTTGGCGGCGATTGGGTTGGCGTGCGTCTTGACGAGAGCCGCGGAAAAGGCGGGGCCGCCGCAGCCGTGGTCGAAGTGGAAGGTACACGATATGGAGCGCCCCGCGCCGCCGGTGGTGACGCCGGGGACGTTCAGCTCGAGCGATCAGCCGGGCAAGCCGCCGTCGGATGCCGTGGTGCTGTTCGACGGGAAGGACCTGTCGCACTGGCAGGCGAAGGGCGGCGGCGAGCCGACGTTCACGCTGCAGGACGGCGTCATGCTGTCCAGCAATCTGAAGGACCCGAAGAACAACAAGTACCTGCAGAGCAAGGACCAGTTCGGCGACGTGCAACTGCACGTCGAGTTTGCGACGCCCATCCCGGCCAAGGGCGAGGGCCAGGGACGCGGGAACAGCGGCGTGTTCCTGATGGGGCTTTTTGAGACGCAGGTGCTCGATAGTTATCAGGCGGCGACGTATCCGGACGGACAGGCTGGCGCGGTGTATGGGCAATATCCACCGATGGTGAATGCGTGCCGGCCGCCCGGCGAGTGGCAGACGTATGACGTTGTCTTTACGAAGCCGCGCTACAAAGACGGGCAGGTGGCGGAGCCGGCGTATATCACGACGATCCACAACGGCGTCGTCTTGCAGAACCATCAGCGGATCGAGGGACCGACCGGCCACATGTTCGTGGCGAAGTACCCGGACAAGCCGTTGCCCGAGAAGGGGCCGCTCGAGTTGCAGTTCCATGGCAACCCCGTGAAGTACCGGAATATCTGGGTACGGCCGCTGGAGGCGCTGGAGCATCAACAGCTCACCGGCGATGTGGCGAAGTAGGCGGCGGCGTGCCCCGAACACTTTGACTGAATGATCGGGCCGCCGGCTGGAGGAATTCAGCCGGCGGCTCGCTTTACTTACGGAGTCAGCATGGCGGCGCCGAGTATTCGAACGACGGTGGTGGGATCGTATCCGGTCCCGGATTGGCTCGCGGCTCTGCCAAGCCAGCAGGCGCTGGTGGACGCGACGCGGGTGGTCTTTAAGACGCAGGAGATGGCGGGGATCGACGTGGTGGCGGACGGAGAGTTGTATCGGTTTGACGTCAATCACCCGGACACGAATGGGATGATCGAGTATTTTGTGCGGCCGATGCAGGGAATTCGGTCGGCGGTGACTCGGGCGGAGGCGGAGGAGTTCGGGCGCTTGGCGGAGATGGGGTTTCGGGCGGAGCCGGCGGGGGTGGTGGAGGGGCCGATTGATGAGGGGACGCTGAACTTGCCGCGCGATTATCGGCGGGCGCGGGCGCTGACTCGGCAGGCTTTGAAGTTCACGCTGACGGGGCCACACATGCTGTGCAAGACGCTGATGGATCAACACTATCGCGACCGGGCGGCGCTGGCGCTGGCGATCGGAGATGCTCTGGCCAAGCAGGTGGCGGCAATCGATGCGGAGGTGTTGCAGGTTGACGAGGCGAACATTCCGGGGCATCCAGACGAGGGGGATTGGGCGGCGGCGGCGGTGAACCGGGTGCTGGATGCTGCGATGAAAGCGAAGGAGAAGGGAGTGCATGTGTGCTTCGGTAACTACGGCGGGCAGTCGATTCAGCAGGGCGAGTGGCGGAAATTGATCGGATTCATCAACCTGCTGCACTGCGATCATGTGGTGCTGGAGTTTGCGTTTCGGGGGTATGGGGAGATGGCGTATTTCCGCGAGCATCTGGATCCGCGGATTGCCATTGGGCTGGGGGTGATCGACATCAAGGTGAACACGGTGGAGACGCCGGAGGTGGTGGCGCGGCGGATCGAAGAGGCGAGCGGGATCGTGGGCGCGGGGCGGATTCGCTGGGTGCATCCGGATTGCGGGTTTTGGATGAACAAGCGGTCGATCGCGGATCGGAAGATGGAGGCGCTGGTGAAGGGACGGGATCTGTTTTTGGGGATCGTGCGCTGAAAGCGGGTGTCATGAATCGCGGTGTTCCGAGGCCGGTGCGCCGACCTTGGGCAGCGGTCTAGGGGGGCGGTACGGCGGGAGCGGCGGGGTGATGCGACAGTTTGCGACAGAATGAGACATCTTTTGAATACTTTATCGCTATGTTGCTTGCCGGGAACTTTGCCGGTTTCGCGCGTTTTCGACTTTCCGTCTTTTCGTGGTGTCGGGATGAGCAGAGTTAAAATGGGGTATGTCATTTGGCCGGCTGCGGGGCGTGTTAATGGCTCGGGGAAATCGAACGGGCCGTCTTCTCGTCTTTCAGGCTTTTTGGGGGTAGGGAACGGTGGGCTGGATCTTTCTTTGTGAAATTGCATAGGATTCTGTCCGCGCGTGCGAGAATGGAGT
>JBBRIN010000616.1:0-2959 GCA_038221115.1 Tepidisphaerales bacterium | reverse complement strand
GGAGGGGCTCGGGAGAGTTGTGCCAAGCCGCAAGCGGGGCATTGGCAGAGGGCGAGGGGGAAGCGAGCCTCATTGTCAGCAGGGTGCTTGAGAAAGCGGTTGCTGATCGGCTGCGGGCCGAGGTCGAGGAGGTCCGGACCGGGATCGGTTCCACAGAGGCGGCAGGCGCGGGGGAGTGGGTTAGACATGGCCCATCCGGATGAGGGCGCGGCCTGCGATGGCGCCGGTGCGCATGTCGTCGATTGCCTGATTGATGTCCGTCAGGGGATAGCGTTGGCCGATGATCTGGTCGAGCTTCAGCTTGCCGTCCTGGTAGAGGCGGACGTATTTGGGGATGTCGAAGGCGGGCTGGCATTCGCCGCCGTGGGAGCCGAGGATTTTCTTGTCGAAGTGGAGCGGGAGGGTGTAGATGGAGGCGGCACTGTCTTTGGGTGGGACGCCGACGAGGACGGTGCGGCCGCGGGGGTTGGTGAGGCGGTAGGCGAGCTCGATCACCTTGGTGTTGCCGGTGTTGTCGACGGCGACGTCGACGCCTTCGGGACCGACGAGGCGGGTGATTTCGGCGGCGATGTCGGCGCGGTTGGAGTTGAAGGTGTGGGTCGCGCCGAGGTCGCGGGCGAGGTCGATTCGGTTGTCGAAGAGGTCGATGGCGATGATGGGATTCGCGCCGGCGAGGGCTGCTCCCTGGACGATATTGAGGCCGATGCCGCCGGCGCCGAAGACGGCGATGGATTCGCCGATGCGGAGGGCGGCGTTGTTGTTGATAACGCCGAAGCCGGTGGTGACGGCGCAGCCGAAGAGGGCGGCGATGTCGGGATCGAAATCTTTGGGGATCGGCGTGAGGCGGTTTTCGGAGATCACGGCGTACTCGTTGAAGGTGGTGACCCAGCCGGCGTTGACCTTGCCGAGGCGCGAGCCGTAGACGGGGGCGATGGATTCGAGGCCGGCGCCTTTGCGCCAGTGGAGGACGACCTGATCGCCGGGCTTGACGTGTCGGACGCCTTGGCCGCATTCGAGGACGGTGCCGGTGCCTTCGTGGCCAAGCAGGTGGGGGAGGAAACGATCGGGGCCTTTGACGCCGTTGATCTCACCGATCTGGGAACCGCAGATTCCGCTGCAGAGGACCTTGACGAGGACCTGGCCGAGGAGGGGGGCTGGGACCTCGACGTCTTCCAACGCGAGGGGGGCCTTTTGCTGGACCAGGATGGCGGCGAGGCCTTTCATTCGGGCTCCGGGTGGGGACGTGGTCGCTGAAGCGACCACGTCAGGTCATTCTCGCGTTACTCGAAATAGATGAACGAGTGGTCGCCGGTGTAGCCGGTGTGTTGGAACCACCATTCCCATTCCTGGGGGGTGCAGAACATTTCACAGGTGAACTGCCAGTAGAGGAGGTTGACCTTTTCTTCTTCGGTGCGCCAGGACTCGACGCAGAGATACTTGTGCTTGCGGCTGATGCGCTGCATTTCCTTGAGCGCGGCGTAGAGGTCATAGCAATATAGATTGTGGAGGGTGTTGATCGAGTAGACGAAGTCGAAGCTATTGTTGCCGAAGGGCATCTTGGCGGCGCTGCAGACCTTGAGGAAGGGCTTGACCTCTTCTTTGGCGTGCTCGATCGCGTAATTGGAGACGTCGATGCCGGCGACCTTCACTCCGGGGCAGGCCTGGGTGAGGTCGTAGAGGAGGAAGCCCTTTCCGCAGCCGACGTCGAGGATGCGGTCGCCGGGCTTGATGCCGTAGTGTTGAACCATGGCGTCGGCGACCTTGCGCCAGCGGCCGTCGTAGCGGTATCCGCCGTAGCCGGTCTTGCGGTCGCCGTCCCAGTAGTCGACATCCCATTCCTTGGCGAGCTTGGCGGCTTTGGCCTTGGGGAATTCATTCACGCGGGCGACGTAATCGCGCTGGGTGGCCTTGTGGACGGAGGAGAGGAAATCGACGTACGCCATATCGGATGCTCAGTCGGGAATCAGTTCCAAGGCCCGGCGGACCTTTTGTAGTTGATCGAATCGGCGCGGCTCGTGGTCCTCGTGCGCTCGCGCAAACGATCGACGCTGGGCGTCAACCGGCAGGAACTCGTTCAGCATGATGCAACACCATTTTAAGCGGTAGACGGGCAACAACAAGGCAATGCGGTCGGCGACGCGCTGGGGGTTGGAGATTCCATAGGTCATCGCGGAGACGAACCAGTCTAGGTGTTCAAGCGGAACGGGGACGGCGGGCTGGCAGAAGAAATCGCAAGCCGTCTTGGCCGGGTCGTCCCAGCCGGCGTATTCGTAGTCGATGAAGCGCAAGCCGGCCGAAGTGGCCAGAGCGTTGTGGAAGCCGAAGTCGGACGGGGAGAGGCAGCGGTCTTCGAGGGCGATGGGTGTGTCGGTCGTCAGTTGCGATTGGGCTGCGCGCGAGAGGACGTCGAGGCGGAGGCGCGACCAGAGGGGGAGTAGGTGGGCGTCTAGCAATTGGCCGGCGGCCTCGCCCGCGGGGGTGGCGCGATTGAGAGATGCGAGGCGCGCCAAGCGGCGATCGACGCACTCCAGGTGCTGAGCGAGCGAGAAGCAGGCCTCGGAGCCGGGATGAAGCTCGGCCGCCGCCGGATCGGATTTGTGAGTGTTGAGCTGAAGGTAGAAGTTCATCGCCTGGCGGACGTGCGCGTCGGTGATGTGGCCGGGCTTGATGGGTTGCCCGTCGATGAACTCGTAGAGACCAAGTTTGTGCTGACGGTCGCAGGCGAGAGGTTGAGGAGCGATGCGGATATCGGCGTTCCAGGCGAACTGGCAGAAGGCGAACTCGGTGCCGAGGCGATCGCGGGGATCGCCGGGGTGCTGGAAGTAGGCTTTGAGCAGGGCGAATCGGCCGCCGCAGTCGATGCGATAGACGCGGTTGTTGCCGCCGCCGCTTAAGGGAGTCAGGCGAAAGTGCGCCGACAGGCCGGCCTGCTGCAACAAAGGCGCGACATGTTCGGTGG
>JBBRIN010000615.1:0-2972 GCA_038221115.1 Tepidisphaerales bacterium | reverse complement strand
GCCTCCCCGCGCCAGCAGGGGCTCACCAGCATGCTCTACGCCCTGCTCCGTGGGCACGATGCCTTCCTCCAGCACATCCAGACCCTCGAGCGCGCCCCCGATGCCGACATTGAGGGCGTCACGCAAAACAAGCTCGGCGCCAGCGCCTCCGCCCAGGAGGAAGCCAAGCAGGTCTCTTGGATCGTCGATCAGGAACCGGACGTCTTCATGATCAACCAGGTCGAGGACGCCGACACGCCGCGCCGCCTCATCGAGTTTGTCCCCGGCGGCGTCGCCGGACGCCGCGTTTACATCGGCATGCGCGCCAACAGCACCTTCGACGCCCTGCGCATCTGGCGCAAGCTCGTCGGTGACGACAAGCAGGCCATGAGCCAGCTAAAGATGGTCATATGCAGTCGTGTGATGCGCAAACTCTGCATGGCCTGCAAGGTCGCATACACCCCCGACCCCGAGCAGCTGAAGAAACTCAACCTCAACCCCGCCTCCGCCACCAAGCTCTTCCAGGCCCGCCGCGAGCCGCTGCGCGACCCCAAGGGAAACCCCATCCCCTGCGAGTTCTGCAAAGAACTCCGCTACCACGGCCGCTTCGGCGTCTATGAGATCCTCCTCGTCGATGAGGACTTCCAGAACGTCGTCTACTCCGGTGGCTCCGACAACCAGCTCAAAGCCGCCTTCCGCAAGCGCAAAGGAAAGCTCCTTCAGGAAATGGCCCTCAGCGCCGTCGAGACCGGCGACACCAGCCTCGCCGAAGTCAAGCGCGTCATGGAAGCCGGCGCCGCCCCCGCCGCCGCCGCGGGTGGCGCAAGGGCCGCACCGAGGCCCCCCGTCGCCTCCTGAATCGCGCCTTCATCGCCTCGCTTCCAGACTCGCTCGTCCTAACGGATCGCCACCATGATGTTCTCCATCCTCATCCTCCTCCTGCTTGCCGGCATCACCTTCATCCACTTCGTCCAGGGCATGTTCAGCGCCACGCTCTCCGCCATCCTCACCATCATCGCCGCCACCGTCGCCGTCAGCTTTCACGAGGACGTCATCCAGTTGATGAAGCCGGGCAAGGTAGCCGACTCGGCTACCGCCATCGTGCTCTGTGTCCTCTTCGTCGTCACCTACGTCATCCTCCGCGTCATCTTCGACAAGTTCGCACCCGGCAACGTTCGCTTCCAGTCCACCCTCGATAAGCTCGGTGGCGCCGTCATGGGCATCATCGCCGGCGTCTACGCCACCGGCATCATCTCCATCGCCGCCCAGACGATGTCCTTTGGGCCCTCCGTCCTCGGCTACTCCCGCTATGCTCTGATCGATCCCAACCCCCGCGAGGTCACCTTCACCGCCAAGCCCGAGCAGAGCCAGATGGTCCGCAAGGTCGAGGACGCCATGAAGGCCAAGAGCTTCAAGGAGGCCGGCGACCCCCAGAAGACCTGGGTCCCCGTCGATGACATCGTGCTCGGCACTGTCGCCAACCTCAGCGACGGCGCCCTCTCCGGCGCGCGAAGCTTCAGCTCCATCCACCCCGATTTCCTTCAGGAAGCCTTCGGACTCCGCGCCGGCATGGAGCCCGGCGCCAAGCGCGTCGCCACCAACTTCGGCAGCCAGCGCAGCATCGACGTCACCAAAATCATCGCCCGCGACCGCCTGAAGCAGGTCCTCGATGCCGAGCTCCCCGAAGTCCGTGGCGGCGCGACAGACAAAAAGGCCCCGCCGCCCCCCGCCAACGAAAACGCCAAGCTCAAGGATGAGGCCAAGGTCGCCCCCAAAGACCTCGAAGCGCCCAAGAACGGCGCCCTTCTCATCGTGCGCATGACCGCATCCGCCGAAGCCAAAGACAAGGACGGCAACTTTCGCTTCAGCCTTTCGGCGATCCGCCTCGTCGCACCCAACGGCGCAGGCAAAGCCAGGGAGTTCCACCCCGTCGGCACCTTCGACACCTGGAGCGGCGGCACGGTCTGGCTCAGCGCGGTGTCCGATCCGCTCTTTGCCAATAAGGAGGGCGTCGACCTCGTCTTCGTCATCGACGACGCCAGTGACGTGCTCGAGCCGTCCGGCGGCGGCAAGCCAAAATCCGGCGCGGCCGCCAGTGGCCAAACCTTCCAGGTCAAGCCAGGTGTCTTTCTGGAAGTGAAATGGCTTGCCCGTGTCAACCTCAGTGAAAAGCCCGCCGAGCGCGGCCCCAGTCCCGCCGACCCCAACTTCGACATCCTGCGCAAGCTTCGCCTCAAGCTGCCTCCCCCGGAGCCAGTCCAGCCTTAGCGGTGTTCAACGGTAGCGTAGTGGGGCGGACATTCCTGTCTGCCTCTTTCGCCGTCGGCGAGTTGCCACAGCCGAAATTGAGCCTCTCCACTTACGACGCCGCCGCCCCCGTCGGCGCTATCGCCGGCTCCGTAGCCTTGGCCCCCACGCTGCCTCCTCCTCCCGAGTCCGCCTTCTTCCCATACGTCCGCGCCCGCGGCGTCACCAGGCTCGTGTCCACCGGCGCGTAATCGATCTTCGCCGACCCTCCATCGAACGTAGCGATCGTCGCCCTTAAAAAGTTCGCATCATCCCGATCCGGATACTGCGGCTTGTAGTGCGCCCCGCGCGATTCATCTCGCAAAATCGCCGCCTTCAAAATCGCCTCCGCCTGCAGAATCATGTCCCAAACCGCCCGGCTGAAGCTCAGATTCTGGTTGGTCCACATCCCCGTATCCGACAGCTTCACCCGCTTATACCGTTCCTTCCACTGCTGGCACCGCTCAAATGTCTCGGTCAGCTTTTCGTTGTAGCGCACCACCGTGCAGTTGTCGGTCATCCATTTCCCCATCTCCTGCCACAATAGATACGGGTTCTCATCTCCGTTGTTGGTCACCAGCCAGTTCTGCCGATCCGTCTCCTGCTTCGACGCCGCGTCATAGGCGGATTGCGGCACCGCCTCCGATGCCGGCCCCACGTCCGTCGTGTAATTCTTCACGCACGACCCCCCGAACAACCCGTCGAAA
>JBBRIN010000614.1:0-2976 GCA_038221115.1 Tepidisphaerales bacterium | reverse complement strand
CGCGCACGCGCGCCAAATTGCCGATGAACTCAGGATTGTCCGGCTGCATCTCCCGCGCCCGGGCAAAGGCATCCGTCGCCTCCGTCAGCTTCCCCGCTTTTTCCAGCACCAGCCCCAGGTTATTCCGCGGCTCCGGCTGATGCGGCATCAGCTTGATCGCGTTTTCCAACTCCCACGCCGCGGGGTACAGCTTCCCCTCCTTGAAATAAACGAGCCCCAGGTTGTTCCGCGCCGGTCCGTACATCAGGTCGGCCAACAGCGCATTCCGCAGGATGTCCTCCGCCGCCTCGTACTTCCCCTCGCGGATCAGCTTGTATGCCGCGTCGTTTTGCACGCGCGCGGCTTCCGTATTCTGCCGCTGGGGCGCCACCGCCGTTGGCTGCGCGCGGCATCCCGCGACCGCCACCACAGCCGCCAGAACCCAACTTCGAATGTCCCGCGTCACCTGAGTCATCATCATCATCATGTCTTGTGCCCCTCGTGTACCCCGTTGACCGCTAACGTCCCTTCGATTCCGCCGGCGCGAAAAGTAGATATGCCACCGTCAGATCCGCCGTCCATACCTCTGGCCCAACCGCCGCCGCCTGCGCCGCCAGGTCCGGTGGCGACAGCTCTATCGACTTCGTTCGCGACCCCGGATCATCCACGGCCAGCTCGCGCAAGAACACCATGAGCTGCTGAAGCGTGACTGACTCGAACCTCAGAAACACCGGCAGCTCGCTGTAGTCCGTCGTGCCAATGCGCGCTGCGTTTCCCGCTGTTGTGCTCCGCAGCTTCTCCGACAATCCCGCGACCGCCGCTGCCTGCCGAAGCCGCCGATCCACCTCCGAATCGTTCATTTTTCCCATGGCCACGCCCGCGGACCCACTCGCCGCCATCACTTCTGCAAGATCCCGCCGCACGGCACTGAGGTCTCGCTCGCTCGCCAGCGCATCGCTGCGCGTGTGATCCAGCCGCACGTAGCCGGCGATGGCCGCCGCACCGGCCAGAACGGCTATCAGCGCCAACAATAGGGTTCTACGGTCACGCATGATCATTCGCTCGCTGCCTGCCGCACCGCTGCCGCGGCCCGTGCCGGCTTCTCCCCGTGCAGATCCACGGTCCAGTACCCATCCGTTCCGCGCTCCGCTTTCGGCAGCGGCACGTTGAACCCGGCCCCTCGGAAAGCCGACGCCAGCCGATCCACATCCTCGTATAATCGCACCCGCACCGACACGATAAACCCGCTATCGGAGATCGTGATCGCCGTCATCTGAAACTTCACGTCGGTGGGCAACTTCGACAGCACCGCGTAAGCCGTCTGGAGCGCCGAATCGTTCACACCCGCGGGCAGGCCGCCCGCGCCGCGTCCCACGACCTTCCGATGCTCGCTCTCCACGACCGCTTTGACGTTTCCTGGGATGGACCACCCCGGAAACGCCATCGAAAACTCCTCAACCATTTTACGCTCAGCCGCCCGCGCCTGCGCCTCGTAGCGGTGCGCGCGCCACAGCAACCCGATCGCCAGGCACGCGAGAAACACCGCCGCCGCCGCGAGCACCGCATTCAGGCCGGCGCGGTGCAACCGCAACGGGTCCGCGATCGCCAGCCCATCCCGCCGCAGCTCGATCCACGGGCGACGCTTTCCCGCCAGCACACCCGCCGCCGCCATCGCCGCCAGCAGGCGCTCGCTTGATTTCGCCCGCTCCGCCGCTCGTTCTCCCAATACTGTCGCGTCGATTCCGCACGTCCGCAGCGGCACCTCGTCCGCCGCCTCGATAGCCACCAGGTCCATTTGCAATTGCACGTCGTCCGCGGTCATCGGCACCACCGACCACGACGACGGCGCCCCGCCTCGCACCGCCACGACATTCACCTGTTCACCCTCGGCCACCAGCAGGTTCAGCGACGGCACACCCTCCGCCAACTGCTGTGCCGCAAGCAGTGCCGCCGGCGCGATCGACTGCACCGCCACGCCATGAGATTCCAGCGAGTTGAGCAGGGGGGCGACCGCATCCTCGCGCACGCAAACCCCGAGCGCCCGTCCCTCCGCGCCGATCGCAAAGTCCGCCACCACGTGCTCAGCCGCCAGCGGCACCTTCTCTTCCAACCGGTAGAGCATCGCCTTGCGATCCCCGCGCGGCAGATCGTTGGTCTGAATCGACGCAGCCAGGCACTCGCCCGCCCCGAGCGCCAGAACCGTCCCCTGCCCCGCATAACCCATCCGCCGCATTTCCCCCGCCACGCGCTTCGCGATCGCCTGCGGGGTCGCACCTTCTTCGGGCGGCAGAATGTCCGTGAACGATACGTGTCCGCCCACGACCGACGCGATCTGCCATGTCGATCCGTGCAGGAACAGAATGTGCGCTGTCGTCGACACGCGTGCTAATTCTCCTTCGGCTTCGCCAAGGTCATCACTCGGCCGTTAAACCGCACGTCCACCTCCGCGGGCCGGACCGCCACCACCGTCACGCCGTTCACGCTGTCGCCGACGCCACATACCTCCACTGCATTGGCCGTCGTCTTCAACATTGCCAACGAGGTGCCGATGGTCCCCACGAGCGACACGGGCAGTCCCGCGCCCGCCGCCGCCGTCGTCGGCACCACCGCTACGGGGGTTGGCTGCACCGGAAGCGCATCTCCCAGGTTCTGTCGCAGGCTCACGCCCCACACACGCTCCAACTCCGCTACAGAGGGAAGCGCCGCGGCGTTCGCCGGGCGACTAGCCGCCGCCCCTCGCCCCGAATCTGCATGATCCTCACTCTCCAGCGGCGAAAACACCGCCGCCAGAATTGACACGACCGCCCCCAGTGTCAACACGCCCGCACCCGCCCACAGCATTGTGTTGACCTGCCGTGCATTCATCAAAAATCCCACCAACAAACAGCCAACGATCAACCATCAACCATCAACCATCAACCATCAACCATCAACTTCCCCGCCCAATCTTACCAGACAAATGCAGCCATGCGCGGATGCTCCTTGAGCGATTCGTCT
>JBBRIN010000613.1:0-2986 GCA_038221115.1 Tepidisphaerales bacterium | reverse complement strand
TGCGCCCCGGCGCCGGTCGTCATCGAACACGCCACCAACGCCGCCAGTGCCATTTTCATTGCTGTCTTCATGATCCTGACGCGCTCCGGTAAATCTCGCGCTGGTTCCAAGTCTGCATCACGGGATCGGGTCCGCCTCCGGGCTGAATATCGACGATACATCGTACGCCCCGGCCGAAAACACCATCAGTTGCCGGTCCGATTCATCCACCGTTCGCAGGTAGGGGCTCGCCACCGGCAACACATCCGCCGCGCTATCAGCCAGCGCCTGCGCCCTGGCCACCGCGTCATCCTCCGGCACAATCGATGGACGAAAATCTCCACCGCCTCCGCCTTCATCGCCATAATCGCGTTGAAACCGCATCCGCTCGTTCCCCGCCCGTTGCATGCCCGCAGTGCCCGCGTTGGTAAACCCCCAGTATGCGACCCATGCCACCAGCAGCACCGCCGCCGCCGTCGATGGATAGACCCACCGTGGCATCCGCATGAACCACGCTTTGCGCTCGACTGCGCCGTCCGCTTCGGAATCCTCCCGCATTTCCAACTGATGCTTCACCATCAATCGCGACACCCGGCGCGTGGCCATCGCCTGCCGGGCATTCTCCGTCACCGCCGGAAGCGCCACGCCATCCGCGTGTGTCAGCACCCCCGTCATCCCCTCGTTCAGCCGCTTCAGAGCTTCCAGCGTCGCGCGCATCCCCGAGTCGCGCGCCAACTGCTGCTCCACCTCCGAGCGATCCGCATCCGGCAGTTCGCCCGCCAGATACATCATCAGCACCGCCTCGTTATTCTCCAGCTCGTGCAGCATATCGATCCTCATACCCGTCGCGCGGGTCACCGCATCAAGTCTTTCAGCTTCAACATCGCCTTATGCATCCGTCCCAGGGCGGTATTCAAAGGGCAACCCACCGCCTCGGCGATCTCCACGAACTTCATCCCGCTGTAATACCTCAACAACAGCACCTGCTTCTGGTTCTGCGGCAACTGCTCGATGGCCCAACGCAGCTTCCGCTCCTGCTCCATCGCTTCCATCCGGTGGTCCGCCGCTGGAAGCTGCTCGTCAACAATCAACTTCAGCCCATCCTTCGCGGCCTTGTCGCGGCCAGCCGACCTCCAGTAGTCGTTCGCCTTGTTCGTCGCGATCCGAAACAGCCACGCCTTAAAACCGCCGGCGGTCGACGAGGCATCAAATTTTTTCGCATGCTCCAGCACGCTCAACCAACTCTGCTGAAACACCTCTTCCGCCACGGTCGCGCTGCCCGTGAGCCGCAGCAGGTACCGAATCAGCGGCGCATAATAGCGCCCCACCAATTCCTCACCTGCGGCCATTTGCCCGACGCGCAACCGACCGAGCAGCACCTCATCTGCAATCAGCGCACCCGCGCTAGCACCACCGGGCGCCCGGACCGCTGCAACGGCCCGCAGCCCCGTGTCGCCCGCATCGGGTTGGCTCGCCACGTCCGCTACGCTCATCGTGAGCCGAAATCTCAATCCCGGCCGTCCTTAGTATAACGCCTTCACCCATCAACTATTGCGATGACCCCAATTTCTGTTCATACCGCTCCCCCTCCGTTAAATCGCGCCGCCCACGACGCTTAGACGCCAGCCAATTGGCTGCCAAGAATCCCGTCCCGCGCGCAATTCAGTCACCTGCAAGTGCGTCCGCCAGATTTCCCCTTCGCGGCTTCCTTGGCGCTGCTTCGCGCCTTCGCGCACTCTTTCCCGACAACACCGATTTACCCATCCCGTGACAAATCCGCTACAACAAAAACATGTTCATCGTCGATGCCCATCTAGACCTCGCCTATAACACTACGCGCGGCCGCGATGTTACGCTCCCCGCCGCCGAACAACCCGTCACCCACAACGAAATCCCAACCGTCGGCCTCCCGGATCTCAAGGCCGGCAACATCGGGCTCGTCTGCGCCACGATCTTCGCCGAACCCGCCCACGAGGGCATGAAGCCCACCGCCGGCCCCGGCCCGGCCACCTCCGATCCCGGCTACACCGACCCCGAATCCGCCCGCGCCCTCGCCCAGCGCCAGCTCGCGTGGTATCAGCGCCAACAAGCCGCCGGCACTCTGAACTTCATCACGCGCGCTCACGAAGTCCCCACCGGCCAGACCATCCCCCGAATTCAACAAGCCATCCTTCTCCTCGAAGGCGCCGATCCTATCCGTACCTCAGCGGACGTCGCCGAATGGTTCAGCCACGGCCTGCGCATCGTCGGACTCGCCTGGCGCCGAACCCGGTATGCCGGCGGCACCGGCTCCCCCGGCCCGCTCACCCCCGAAGGCCTCGCCCTGCTCCCCGAGCTCGATCGCTTCGGCATCATCCACGACGCCTCCCACCTCGCCGAAGAATCCTTCTGGCAACTTCTCGAACGCACGGCCGGTCCCGTCATCGCGTCTCACTCCAACTGCCGCGCAATCGTCCCGACCGACCGGCAGCTCAGCGACGACATGATCCGAGCCCTGATTGAGCGCGGCACGGTCATCGGCATTAACTTCTACGACAAATTCCTCTTACCCCCCGCTGAATACAAAACCCGCCGCGCCACCCTGCAGGACGTCGTCCATCACATGCGCCATATCTGCGAACTTGCCGGCTCCCCCGATCATGTCGCCATCGGCACCGATTTAGACGGCGGGCTGGGCCGGGATCAGATCCCCCAGGAAATCACCACCGCCGCCGACCTGCCCCGCCTCGCCGACGCCCTCTCGGCCGCGCACTTCGACGATGCTGCCATCGATCAAATCATGTCCAGGAATTGGCTCACCTATTTCCGGAATCACCTCGCGGATGCCCGGTAACAGCGGCCGTCTGGGCGTTTCAGTCTGATTCCCCCTTCACACACCGAAAGCCAATATTTGAAGTCCCGCTATCGTCGGCTCCCTTTCCCCGGCTCCCCACTAGATAGCGCACGCAATACTCCGCACTGCACAAAAAGGACCCGCTGCGCAACACCCGCTTCTTCACCCCCGGCT
>JBBRIN010000612.1:0-3001 GCA_038221115.1 Tepidisphaerales bacterium | reverse complement strand
CAGTGCGCTGACGTAAGGCCCCAGCAGCCACGGAAAGACGGTGCCCTGATGGTAAGCGCGGTCTCGCTCCTCGATGGACCCGCGATACCTCCCTACATATTGCGGATGCATCGGCGCAAGCGTTCTCAGGCCGAATGGCGTCAACAACTCTCGCTCAACCGCATCCACCACTCGTCGCTGGCGATCGATCGACAGAACCGCGAACGGCAGGCTCACCGCGAACAGTTGGTTGGGCCGCAGCGAAGCATCGGATGACGCATCGTCCACAACGTCATAGCAATATCCCGCCTGCTCGTTCCAGAAGCGCCGGTTAAATGCCTCTTCAGCTTGCTGCGCCTGAGCCAAAGTCGCATGGGCGCGCCCTATATTTCCCGCGCGCTGCGTCAATTCACCGGCGATGCGCAACGCGTTGTACCATAGCGCATTGAGCTCGACCGGCCGCCCATACCGCGGGGTCACTACCCATCCTCCCGCCTTGGCGTCCATCCAGGTCGTCGGCACGCCCGGCTCCCGCGCGACCAGCAGTCCATCGGCATCGATCCGGATGCCAAGCTCCGTTCCTCGCTGGTAATGCGTGAGAATTGATTCGATGGCAGGCAAAAGTTGCCGCTCGACAAACCTGGCGTCTCCGCCGTAGCGAAGGAACTGCCAAACGGCGTTCACGAACCAGAGCGAAACATCGGACGACAAATAGCGCGGCTCCGCTCCATCCCATGGAAAATCCGATGGCATCAGCCCGCGCCGCTCCAGCGAGGCGTAAAGCTGAAGCAGCGACTTCGCCTCGTCCAATCGGCCGGTCACCAGCAATAGCCCCGGCAGGGAGATCAATGAATCGCGACCCGCCGGCGGCGACCACGGATAGCCCGAAACGATGCGCGTCGCGCGCTCGCGATCACCACCGCCATACGCCGTGCCACGGACCACAAACTGCCGCGATGCGCGCACCAGCGCGTCCATCGCGGTATCGGGAAGTTTCCGCCCCCGCATCACGGCAGGCGCAGCATCCGCCATGGCTTCATCGCGCTCGCAATCGCGCACGATCCGGCTTAACTCGATCGGGTCGGTCGAGCATGCGAAGTGCATCGTTTGTCCCGGCGCCAGCCGCCACGTTACCGAGCCCGGGCCCCACACATCTTCCAATCCGGCGTACCCGCGCAACTGCTCGCAACGGTAGATGTTGTTCAGGTACCAATAGGCGGCATTGCTCCACCGGCCGTCATGAGCAAAGAAAACCTCCGGCGTCCGATTCGTCGCCGGTATGCGGTGGTGAATGCCCGGCGGCGACTTCGCGTTCGTGTCCACCACCAGTCGCCCGTTCCACTGATACATCAAGTCGTGCATCCCGCGCAGCGCAAACAGCGGCTTCAGCTCCAGATCGACCGGCCGATCGCTCGCCAGCAACGTGTAGGTCAGACACACCGTGTTCTCGCCGGGCAGCAAGCGCAGCTGCTTCTCGACGGTCCACCCGTCCCCCTGATAGGCCCAGCGCGGGAATGGCTCAGGGCTGAACGCGCGGAGATACTGATGGCCTTGCGGGTAAAACGTACCCGGGTATTCGCAGGAGGCGAGCGGGAAACTCTGCTCGCCGGTCGTGATCGATTCCTCGACCCGCGATAGCAGCACCGCTTGGCGCACCGGCGGCGCAAGCGAAGCCACGAGCAGGCCGTGGTATTTGCGCGTGTTTAAACTGGGAACCGTGGATGACGCGAACCCGCCGACTCCGTTGGTTGCCAGCCATTCCGTGGCCAACAACTCATCGAGCGCGAGCGCAGAAAGATTTATGCCGACCATGCCCATTCCTCCATGAATGCACCTGACGGCCCCACGTTACTATACAGTCAATCGCCAGCGCCATCGCTTAAATTCCGAGCAAAAAAAACAGGCCGGCGAAGCATTGCTTCACCGGCCGGCTGCGTTGTTCTCCCCTGACTTGCCCCGCGGCCGACGGCCGTGCGGAACCCTACTTCTGCGCCGAAGCGGCGGCAGCCTTCCCCTTGCCCGCTTCGAGCTTTAGCTTGGTGGCCTCCCAATCGCCCTTCACCGCGCCGGCCTCCCATACGCGAACGTGCGCGATGCTGATCGAATCGCCGGACGCGGGGAAATGCAGGCTGGTCTTGTCGACGTCAATCCCATCGTGTGAGCCAGCCAGAGCTTTCGCGCCCCCATCGATCGATACGACCATATCCTTGCCGTGAACTTCGACCAGCAGCGTGTGCCACTCGCCTGCCTGGATCGGAGACGCCACCCGGCCAAGCAGGGCCGGCTTATCGTCGCTGGTCTTGCCGGCCTTGTCCTTCTGCAGCGCCAACCCCGCCGGCGTGATGGTCACGCGGCTGACGTGTCCCTTGGCGTTGTTCAGGCTGAACGCCATCGACTTCGCTCCGTCCAGTCTGAACGAGATCTGGCCGATGAGATCGTGCGTCTTTAATTCATGTGCCAATACGGCGGCGTGCATGTCAGAGGCCTGTTCGGTTCCCTTGACGAAGCCATCGCTGACGTTCCACTTCCCTTTGGCCACCTTCCAAGCGGCGGGAAGCGTGCTGCCCGAGAAATCTTCCGACAAAAGCGCCTTGCCGCGCTCGCACATGAGCGTCGGCTCGTCTTTTGGGTCGGGCGCCCTGGCGTCGGCACCGAAGCTGCGGGGGGCAAATGCAACAGACGCTGAAAGGGCCAAGGCCCACGAGCAGACCCAGAGGGCGGCGCACTTCATGATGTGATCTCCTTTGACACTAGTAACGCCGGACGATGCATCTCGTTGGCATGCCTCAACAGAATTTCATGATTCACCCCCCGCGCCTCACCTCACCCGCTGTACCAGTACCGCTGTCTGGTCATCCACCGGCTCTTCCTTCCCCTGCCATTCAAGCATCACCGCACGCAGCTTGGCCAGCAGATCCGACGGCTCCAGGTCGCGATTCTCATCGAAGAGCTCGCACACCCGCTCCACGCCATAAAGCTCGCGGGTGTCCTTCTGGCCGGCTTCGAAGATGCCATCGCTCAG
>JBBRIN010000611.1:0-3005 GCA_038221115.1 Tepidisphaerales bacterium | reverse complement strand
GTCAGCTCTTCTGAATGGCCAAATCCCGCAGCCGTGCCGCTAATTCCGTCCGCGGCACCCATTCCGACCGCCCCTCCGACAGCAAATACGCCCCGGCGTTAGGGCCTTCGACGATATCGAGCGTATTGGCGACCAGATAGTCGGCACCACTGGCGACTCGGCTGGCGTGGCCGATTTCGATCAGCCGATCGGCTGAGATTCCGACCTCAAGCTTGAACTTCACCAGCAGTCCGGCGAACTTCCAGTCCCGGCGGAAGCGGTCCACCAGCTTCTCGGTCTTTTGGCCGAGGATCGCCATCTGGTCGAACGTGCTTTTCACTTTCTGTGCCTGTGCCGGGCGAACGACCCAAACCTCTTCTCCATCATCGCCCTCGCCCCGCCTACGTTCGACGATCTGATAAGCCCCGGCGGGCGTGTAATCTGAAACGGCGGCGGACATGAAGACGCCGGTGAAGAACTCGGTCGTCATCAGTCGATTGAGTAATCCGCGAAGGTCGTCATACGAACGGAACGGCTCAGCTCGAAGGGGAAAGGGTGTCAATTGCGGCCGGGCCAGTTCGACGAGGTGATTGGCGTTGCTGGTGACGAGAGTGACTTCACCCACCTCCGCCAGTGCCCGAGCGATGCCCAAGCCGGTATTGCCGGTGAAGACATTGCCCCAGTCGCGGACGCGGTCGATCGGTTCGCGCGTGCCGCCGGCGGTGACGAGAAATCGGGGGACGAGGGTCAGGGTCGTGGCTCTTTCCAGGCAGAAAGGGTCCGCTTCAGCGGACGGTGAATCGGAGACATCTCAACGCTCCGGTCCGCTGAAGCGGACCCTACTTGGCGGCCAAGTCTCGCCGCCAGGATCGCATCGATCAAGCCGGACGGCACGGCGAGGGGCTCGAAATCTTTGTCGGCGTAAGCCGACTGGCTGAGCCTGCGGAATTTTGTTCTTCCGCCATCGTTTCGTACCATGCCCCACCCGGCGATTCGGCCGGTCCTCAGGAGATCAGCCCGCATGTTTATTCACACTGTTTTTTTCTGGATGAAGCCCGGTTCCACCGAAGCCGCCAAGCAGCAGCTCATCGCCGACGCCCGGCTTTACCTTGGCAACGTCCCCACGGTTCGCCAGCTCTGGGCCGGTCCCCCGGCGATGACGCCCCGAGAAGTGGTCGATAATTCCTACGATGTCGGCCTGACGGTTGTCATGGACGACGTCGCCGGTCATGACGTCTACCAAGCCCACGAGCAGCACAAGGTCTTCATCGAGCGAAACAAGGAGCATTGGCAGCGAGTGCAGATCTATGACTTCACGCACTAGATCATCGCGGCGGAAGTCGTAGCACAGGCGGCCCGCCTGTGGCTTTCGGGGTGGAGCCCAAATATTCGGACACAGGCGAGACGCCTGTGCTACGAGACTCCCGCCACGCTGATCTAGGCAGGAATTTTCGCCTGCCTACTTACTCAGAAACAGTTCGCTTCCCACAATCTCCTCGATCAGGCGGCGCACGCCGTAGCCTTTTTCTTTGACGTGGTCGAGGATCGTCTCGATCCCCGCTCGATCGCCGAAGCGGATGGGGGCACCGGTGGCGTAGATCGTCAGTTGGCGGGCCAGGTTTCTGGCGACCTGGCGTTCGTCTTTCAGGATCGTCGCCTTCAGGCCGATCACGTCCTTGAAGTCTCCGCCGCCGGGAAGTGTACCGGCGGGATCGACCGGCGGGCCCAGGTGGAACGTGAACCGCTGGCCGTTCTTACCGAATTGATCCGTCGGCTTTTTCTCTGGGATCTTAGCATCATCCAGCGCGCGGTAACGCTCGCGGAAGCCGCCCATGACATCGAAGCTTTCGAGCGCGAAGCCCGGCGGGTCGATCTTGGTGTGGCAGGCGGCGCAGGTTTCGAGCGTGCGATGCTTGTCGAGCTGCTGGCGGATGGTGGTCGCGCCGCGGGTGTCGGGTTCGACCGCCGGCACACTCGGCGGGGGTGGCGGTGGGGGCTTGCCCAGCAGCCGCTCCATCACCCACGCACCGCGAACCACAGGGGACGTCGTCGTCCCGTTCGCCGTCACCTTCAGCACGCTCGCCTGCGTCATCAACCCGCCTCGAACGCTGCCGGCGGGCAGTTGCACCTTCCGAATGCCGACCCCGACGACCGGCGGCAGCCCGTAATGCGCCGCCAGCCGCTCGTTCAGCATCGCAAAGTCGCTGGAGATTAAATTCTTCGCCGGCAGGTTCCCCTTCACCAGCTCGGCAAAGAAAGCCTGCGTTTCCAGCTCGGCCGAATCCACCAGCAGATCATCCAGGTAATAGTCGGGGTAAAGCCCGCCGTCGGGCGACGTGGCGTTGATCTTCCGCAGGTCAATCCAGTAATCGAGGAAAGCATCGACGAACTGCCGAGAACGCGGGTCGTTCAGCAGCCGATCCGTCTGGGCTTTCAAGACTGCCGGCTTGCGCAGCTCGCCCTTGGCTGCCAGTTGTCGCAGCTCGGCGTCGGGCGCGCTGTTCCACAGGAAGAAACTGAGCCGACTCGCGATCGCGTAGTCGTCCAGCTTCCCCGGCTTTTCTTCCAGGCAGATAAACGCCGGCGAGCAGAGGACGGCGGTGTAACCGAAGATCATCGCATCAGTGAAGCTGCTGCCGGTCTTGAGCGCGCCGTCGATGACCGACAAAAACCGCTTCACTTCTCCCTCGGCGACCGGCCCGCGATACGCCTTGGCGATGAAGCCGCGAAGCAGCCGATCGGCGTCCAGCTGGGGCTGGGCGCTGACGACTTCGACCGACTTGTCGACTTTCTTCAGCGGCAGATCGCCAAAGAGCAGCTTGTGACCCGCCGTCGGCCATTGGTCGTAGATCGGCCCTTCGACTTCCAGCCATCGATAGGCGACGCCGGGGCAGCCATCTTTCTCGGCCAGCGGGTTGTGCCAGGCCGGAGGACGGGATCGGAACAGCCGAGAAGCATCAGGGCGGATCGTTTCGCCGGCCAGAAGGTAAACATCCAACTCATGCACACCAGGCTCCGGCGTGACG
>JBBRIN010000610.1:0-3009 GCA_038221115.1 Tepidisphaerales bacterium | reverse complement strand
TGTTCCTATGTCCGCACGGTGGCTCGGGTTCTTATCTTCTGGATCGTCCGCATTGTCGTTGCGACGCCGCTGAAATGGAGATGAATCGTTGAGCCCGCTCAGCATCACCGAATAATGACCATCGTGTTGGTCCAACTGCTCGACGATGCGGTCCACGGCCTCGGTGTCATAATACTCGATTCCGCGGCCCAGCGCGTAGGTCATCAGCTTCTCGGTGAGGCAGCGGTAAAAATCGAGGCGATGCTGGTTCTTGAGGATTTGCTTCAGCTCGCGGACGTCCTTGAAGCCTTCGCCGCTGAGAAGCTTGCCGGCGGCGTCGATCGGCTGCTTGTTTTCCTGATCGCGCCAGCCACCGAAGGCGTTGAAGTTTTCCATGGCGAGTCCGAGGGGGTCCATGCGGGCGTGGCAAGCGGCGCAGAGCGGCTTGTCGCGGTGGACCTGAAGCACTTCGCGCAGAGTGGGCGTGTGGTCCTGGAAGTGCTTGAGGGATTCTTCGAGCTGGGGGACGTCGGGGGGCGGGGGCGGCGGCGGGTAGCCGAGGATGTTATCCAGGACGAAAAGGCCGCGCTTTACGGGAGACGTGCGCGTCGGGTTGGAGGTGACCAGCAGCACGGTGCCCTGGGTGATGAGGCCACCGCGCGGGCTGTCCTTGGGGAGCTCGACGCGGCGCATGTCCGAACCGGTGACATCGGGGACGCCGTAATGCCTGGCGAGCTTCTCGTTGAGAAAAGTGTAGTCGCTGTCGATGAAATCGAGCACGCTGCGGTCCTGGCGCATCACGTGGGCGAAGAACATTTCCGTCTCGCGGCGCATGGACTGGCGGAGCAGGCGAATCTCGCGTTCGAACTGCTGGCGGTCGACCTTACCGGCGGAGGCGCGATCCAGGATGATGCGGGCATTGATGGGGACGTTCTCGACGTCGCGGGTCTGCATCCATTGGCCGACGAAGTTTTGCACGAGCGCTTCGGAGCGCGGGTCCTGAAGCATGCGCTGGACCTGCTCCTTGAGGCTTTTGCGCAGCTCTCCGCGGCCGGCGAGGGCGAAGAGGGCGTCGTCAGGCATGGTGGACCAGAGGAAGTAGGACAAGCGGGAGGCCAAGGCGAATTCGTCGAGGGGAGATGACTGGGAGGCGGCGGAGCCGTCGTGAAGAACCTCTTCAACGCGGAAGAGGAAGCGCGGCGAGGCGAGGGTGGCGATCATCGCCTGGGCGATGCCGTCTTCGAAATGCTTGCCGGGCTGCTTATAAATGGATTCGGCGATGGTGACGAGGCGGTCGAGCGTTTTCGCATCAGCGGGACGGCGGAAGGCCCTGGCGGTGAAGCGGGCCATCACCTCGCGAGCGTAATCGTGACGCTGTGGATCGGATTTGGGGGACTCGGCCCTGGGAAAGAAGCGCTCGTAGTTGCGGGTGGGGGTCCAGTGCTCTTCTTCCACCGGACCGGCGACGTTCACGGCTGAGATTCGCAGGTCGAGAGTGTTCTTTTTTTGATCTTCGGGGGTGAGGGGCTCAACATGGAAAGTAAGCTGATGCTCGCCGGCCTGCCATTTCTCGTCGGTGTTGAGATGGACCTTGGTACCCTCGCCCCAGGCGAGCTCGTGGTGGGATCGCTCGACGCCATCGATGCTGAGGGTGATCTTGCAGCGGCCGGGGTCGAAATCGAAGGAGCTTTGGACGGCGAGATCGACGACGATCTGATACGTCCCGGCGTTCTCGACCTTCACGGACCGCGCGACGGAGGATTCTTTGTAAAAGCTAAGGCGGTCGCCGGTGCGGGTGCTGTCGGCGGCGCGGAACTCGGAGCCGCTGAAGCGGCGTTCGACGATGACGCGGGGAACCTTGGGGACGGCGGCCGTGACGATGACTTCGGCGGCCTGGAAGTACTTCTCCAAGAGCATGGGGGAGACGGTGAGGACGTCGCCGATATTGTCGAAACCATAGCCGGTATCGTCCGGAGGAAATTCTTCGTCCACCTTGAAATCGAAGTCCATCAGGTCGCGGATGGTATTGTGGTACTCGACGCGATTCAGGCGGTGAACGGTGACGCGGCCGGGTTCGGGGAGGGCGGGATCGGTGGCGATGGCGTCGTACTTGATCCACTTCTCGATGGTTTGGCGCTCGGCGGGGGTGGGTTGGTCCTTTTTGGGGGGCGGCATGACACCGGCGCGCATGTTTTTGAGAACCTTCCACCAGAGTTGGGGACGGTGGGCGATGTCATCGTCGGACTTGAGGAGGTCGAAGGCGACGCCGCCCTTGTCGACGCCGTCGGCGTGGCATTCATAGCAGTATTGAGAGAGGAGGGGCTCGATATCCTTGTGGAAATGAGTGGCGGCGGGGAGGGGTTGGGCGCACAACGGCAGCGCCGCGCACAGCATCAGATGTAAGCTGAGTTGCGACAGAAGTTTCGAGCGGGGGTACATTGGCATCTCTATCGCGTATACCCGTGTGGTTGGGCTCTGTTTTCGGTGCTTATGTCACCGATGCAACGTTTTGCATCAGTTTGCGACGTTTTGGGCGTTCACATATTCTCGTAAGCGACTTATATAAATGGCCTTACGATGAAAACATTGGAATGAGACGTTGCATTTGACGAAGTTGGCTTGGGCGCTATACTTGCAGCATGCAACTATTGCGAGGCGCAAGCACCGCTGCACTTTCTGAAGAAGAGTGCGCACGGGCACTGCTGGATACGGTGCCATCGGTGATGCAGTTCATCCGCGGGCACATGCGGCGACACCGATCGGGGTTGTCGGTGCCGCAGTTCCGGACGCTGTACATCATCAGTGTTACGCCATCGTGTTCGCTTTCGGCGGCGGCGGAGTTCATCGGGTTGTCGCTGCCGGCGATGAGCAGGCTGGTGGACGGCTTGGTGGAGAAAGAGCTGGTGGCGCGGCGGACGTGCGAGAGCGACCGCCGGCACGTTCGGCTGGCGCTGACGCCCAAGGGACAAGCGGCTCTGAGCGAGTCGCGGGAGATGGCGCAGGCACAGATGGTGGCGGCGCTGCACGAGT
>JBBRIN010000609.1:0-3015 GCA_038221115.1 Tepidisphaerales bacterium | reverse complement strand
ATCGCGAAATGCCGCTGCTCATCGCCAGGGACCCGGACACCGGAAAGGTACGCGCCCTCGTCGTCAATTACGCCTGCCACTGCACCACACTCGGCCCCGGCATGAATAAAACCAACGGCGACTGGGCCGGCTATGCCAGCGAAGACCTCGAGCACGCAAACGCCGGCGCCGTCGCCCTCATCACCATCGGCTGCGGCGCCGATTCCAACCCCGACCCGCGCGGCGACCTCAAACTCGCACAGGAGCACGGCCACGAAATCGCCACCGAAGCGACCCGCCTGCTTAAAACTGAACTCCGTCCCATCCACGCCGCCCCTCGATCGCAGCTCGCCCGCATCGATCTCGCCTACGACACCTTGCCCACTCGCGATCAGCTCGAAGAGCTCGCCAAAAAGACCGATCCTCCCGGCTACAACGCCCGCACCCTGCTCTCCCAGTTCGACCGCGACGGAGCACTTCCCGCGTCTCTGCCTTACACCGTTCAAACGTGGACCTTCGGCGACGATCTGGCGATGGTCTTCCTCTCCGGCGAGGTCGTCGTCGACTACGTGCTGCGCCTGAAAGGCGACTTCGATCCCGCGCGTCTCTGGGTCAGCTCCTACTCCAATGACGTTCCCTGCTACATCCCCTCCAAGCGCATCCTCGCCGAAGGCGGCTACGAGGGCGGCGGTGCAATGGTCTATTACGGCCGCCCCACCCGTCTTGCCCCCAGCGTCGAAAACGACATCGTCCGCACCGTCCACTCGCTGCTCCCGGTCAGCTTTCGTTCACAACAATCGCTCAACGAGTTCCCGCCGCCCAAGTCGATCTCCGACTCCCTCGCATCGTTCAAGCTCGCCGACAACCTGACCATCGACGTGGCCGCCTCCGAGCCACAGATCGCCAGCCCCGTCGCGATCGACTGGGATACCAAAGGCCGTCTCTGGGTCCTCGAAATGTACGATTACCCCTCCGGCCTGCACGAGAACAACACCCCCGGCGGACGCGTCGTCATCCTCGAATCCACGCACCAGGACGGGCACTACGACAGGTCCACGCTATTCCTCGATCACCTCCCCTACCCCCAAGGCATCATGTGCTGGCGCGGCGGAGCACTCATCTGCGCCGCCCCCGACATCCTCTTCGCACAAGAACAACCCGGCGCGGCTCCCAAGGTCGTAAAGCTCTTCTCCGGCTTCTCGCCCGACAACCAGCAGTGGGAAGTGAATGGCCTCGCCTGGGGCCTCGACGGCTGGGTCTACGGCGCATCCTCCATCCACAATAACCCCATCCAGATTGCCGACACCGGCAAGACCGTCGATCTCGGTGGCCGCGACTTCCGCATGAATCCCGACACCCTGGCCTTTGAGCCCGCCGCCGGCCGCACCCAGTTCTGCCGCGTCCGCGACGACTTCGACAACTGGTTCGGCAACGACAACTCCAACCCCCTCTGGCACTACCCACTCCCCGAGCGCTACGCTCGCCGTAACCCCCATGTCACCCTGCCCAACCCCCGCGCCGCCGTCTCAAAGGAGGCCGATCCCGCCCGCGTCTACCCCGCCAGCCGAGTCCTGGAGCGCTTCAACCAGCCGAGCAGCGCCAACCGCGTCACCTCCGGCTGCGGCCCCGGCATTTTTCGAGACGCGCTTTCGCCGGATCTCTATGGCAATGCCTTCTTCTGCGAGCCGGTGCACAACCTCGTCAGTCGCCTCGTGCTCACGCCCACCGGCGCAACCTTCGCAGGTCATCGAGCGCCCCAAAACGCGCAATCCGAATTTCTCGCCTCCACCGACAACTGGTTTCGCCCCGTTCAGGTCCGCACCGGCCCCGACGGTGCTCTCTGGGTCATCGACATGCACCGCTTCATGGTCGAGCATCCGCGCTGGGTGACCGCCGGACGTCTCGCCACCATCGACGCCCGCGCAGGCGCGGACACCGGGCGCATTTACCGCGTTTACTCTAAATCTTTTCATCCCCCCGGCTCGACCCCCAACCTCACCGTCCTCGGCACCGAAGCCGTTGCCGCGCATCTCGATCATCCCAACGGCACCCTTCGTGATCTGGCCCACCGCGAGCTCGTCCACCGCCGCGACCCCACCGCCATCCCCTCGCTGATCAAGATCGCTGTCGACTCGATCTATCCCGCCGCGCGGCTCCAGGCGCTCTGCGCCATAGGCACCCTTCTCCCCGACGCCGATCCATTAGTCGGCGGACCCAACACCGAATCCAAAACGGCTTCTTTTCCAATCCTGCTCCCCCGCGCTCTGAAGGACTCCGATCCCAGCGTCCGCCGCACGGCTCTTCGCCTCAGTGAACCCTATCTCGGCAAGAACACAGCGGTCACTGATGCCGTCCTCAAGCTCGCCGGCGATCCAGTTGCCGCCGTCCGCTATCAGCTTGCCCTCACGCTCGGCGAGTGGGACGACGCCCGAACCGTTCCCATCCTCGCCGGCCTGCTCGTCAAGGACATCGCCGACCCCTGGGCCCGCGCCGCCGTCTACACGTCCGCCGTCCATCGCGCACCGGATATCCTCGCCGCATTTCTCTCGGCCACCACTGATCCGATCCCCGCGCGCCATGAAATCATCAGCCAGCTCGCCATCACCACGGCAGCGACGGCAGATGTCGGTCATGTCTCCACGACCCTGCTTAGCATCATCCCTGCCGACAGTGCCAGGCTCGAACCCTGGCGCTTTACCACCGCCGCGGCATATCTCGACGCGCTCGCCCGCCGCCGCCTGACTCTCGATGCCCTGACTACCGCCGCGGCAGAGCGGATCGCCGCAACGACGGCCGTCGCCCGCACCACTGCCGCCGACCCCAAGGCCCTCGCCGCCAATCGCCTCAGTGCCCTTCGACTTCTCAACCGCGACCCCGCGCAGCACGACGCCGACCTCCAGATCTGCGCCAAGCTGCTCTTAAAAGGCACACCGCCCGCTCTCCAATCCGCCGCCATCAGCGCCATTGCCCAGGCCGGTGGCGAAGGCGCCGCATCCCTGCTCATCGCCTCGTGGCCCAACGTCGCAACCATCACCC
>JBBRIN010000608.1:0-3028 GCA_038221115.1 Tepidisphaerales bacterium | reverse complement strand
CAATGGCAGGGGGGGTGGGGAGGACGGGGGGGTGTTGGCCTGTACGGTCATCAGCTTTCCGCACGGCACCGGTAAGCCGACGATCAAGGCGATCGAAGCCAGCAGCGCGATCAAGGACGGCGCCGATGAGGTGGATGTGGTGGCCCACCTGCCGTACCTAGCGGCCGCCGACGTCGACTCGGCGCGGGCGGAATTGATCGAGATCGTCAAGGCCGCGCGCGCCACCCGCCGCGATGTCGTGATCAAAGTGATCGTCGAATCCGCGTACCTCTTGTCGCTTGGCGCCGAGAAGGGCGAAGCCGCGATCGCCGCCGCCTGCCGCGCCGTGCGCGAGTCGGGCTGCGACTTCATCAAAACTTCGACCGGCTTCCACTCCGCCGGCGGCGCCAGCGTCGAGCAGGTCCGGCTGATGAAGAAGTATGGTGAGGGGTTATTGGTCAAAGCCAGCGGCGGCATCCGCGACCTCGTCGCGGCCCAGGCGATGCTTGATGCTGGGGCGGACCGCCTGGGGCTCAGTGCGTCGGTGGCGATTGTATCGCAATTAAAGAACTCACAATCAAAAGGTGCAGCGGCGTCCGATAACTATTGACCGACGGATTGGCATCTCGACCACAACTCAAACAATCGAATCGGCCTGCTTCGCGTCGCGACCGACTCCTCGTGATACGCAATGCGCCACCCCCGAGGCTCGATCCAGGAGGGAAAGTGATCCCCTGTCTGCCTCCCCGGCTCGCCCAGCAATACGCTGCCGCCATCGGACAGGTGCGCCCGCCAAAAGGGCTCCAGATAATCCCATTGCTTTCGCTCGTACAGGATGTCTGCCCCGAGGATCAGATCGAAGCGCTCCCCGAGCTGGGCCGTGCGCCAATCCAATCGGCGCGCGCGGGCAGGGGGGAGATACCCCGCGCTGTTGTACTGAGCGAATAGCAGCGCTGGTTCCTCAAGATCTGCAAACAGCACGTGAAGCCCCAACGATGCCGCCACCATTCCCGTCAACCCCATGCCGCAGCCCAGGTCTAGTACGCGTCGCGTTATCTCCTCCTTCGCGCCGGCGCCAAACCGCTTCACTAACAACTGTCCCATCCCCAGCGCGCTGTCCCACAATTCCGCCCAGTACGGCAGGTGCAACACGTCACCGTCGTTCCGCCGCCCGCTGACTTTTTCCAGCCGATCCTCCTCTGCCGCCACCTCGTCCAGCACTCGGTTGGGGTCGGCCACGCGGGTGAACGCGTAAGTCCGGCCGGCAATGTCGATCTGATCGACCATCGTGCGATACAGTCGTTCGATGCGGGCCAGCAGTTGTTGAGGGTGTCGGAGGGGACGGCTCACGGTAGGGGGGTACTGTCGGTGAACGCCGGCGCATTTTCCACCCCGCTCAAATGAACCTCGCCGCGCTGGAGTGCGTCGTGTCTTTGGTTATTCTGTAGGTGGGGCTCGTTCATCTACCGCCTGGGAGATCAACCAATGTTGTTATGTATGAATATTCCGACCTTGATCGCATTCGCGGTCCTCTCGATCGCGGGCTGCGGTTCCAATAAGACGGAAACTGGTTATGAGCCCAAGCGGCTGGGCATGAACGGGCCGCAAATTCGTTCCCTCTACGCCCCGGCTTTTAGCCCAGATGCCCGGCCTGTGGACGCGCCAAGCAACAATACCCCCCTTACCCGCCGCCCCGGCACCTAACCGCCTGGGGCTTCGGCCGGCCGCAATTTTCAACCATCTCCGCCATCCGCTGGAAACCCTTCGCCCCTTGGGCATACCATTCATCTGAACCCGCTGCCTCCCGCGTAGCGATGTTTGAGGCGGGAGACGACGGAGGCCGCAGAGCACCTCGGGACAGTTTGGTCGTTCTCCAATCGAAGGTCATTCACCACCGAAGGTCGTTGCGTGTCGTGTACCTCGCCCATTGATCCGGCTGAATTCGTCGACTGCGTCGAGCCGCTTCTTGCCACCCAGGATCTCCTTGGGCTCTTATCGTTGCTCAAATCGCGCTGGACTAAAGAACAGTTGAACGTGCTGCTCGCCGCCGGCCCCTCCGATGCGCGGAAGGTGGCGATGCTGGCCCTCTCCCTCGTCGGCGGCGCCTGCTGCATTCCCCTCCTCGCAGAACACTTAAAAGACCCCGATCCATGTTGCAACCAGATGGCCGAGCACGCCCTGTGGTCGATCTGGTTTCGCACGGGCAGCGAATCGGCCAACGCCGTGCTCGCCCGCGGCACTGAAGCTCTCAACGATAAAGATCTCGACAAGGCCGAGCGACTGTTTACCCGAGCGATCGAAATCGATCCGTCCTTTGCCGAGGCTTACAACCAGCGCGCGATCGTGCGCTATCTGACCGAGCGGTACGAAGGATCGATCGCCGATTGTCAGGAGACGGTGCAGCGCATGCCCTGTCATTTCGGCGCGTGGTCCGGCATGGGTCACGGCCACGCCCATCTCGGCCAAATCCCCGACGCGATTCGTTGCTATGTGAAAGCCCTGAAGATCAACCCCCACCTCGATTGCGTCGCTGAAGGCCTCAAAGAACTTCGCCGGCAATGGGGCAGCAAGTCCAGTTGATCGGCATCTCACCCGAAACGTTTTGTACCCCCCGACTACCCGATCTTCGGCCGCCGCTTATGCCAGTCAGTCGCCGCCTCGTACATCCGCGCCGCGCGGAGAAGCTTCTCCTCGCTGAAATTGGGACCCAGTAGCTGAAGCCCAATAGGCAGAGGTTTCTCGCCGCTGGTGAACCCGCACGGCAAACTGATCCCGACGATCCCGGTGATGTTACACGTCACCGTGAACACGTCCGACAAGTACATGCTCAGCGGGTCGCCGGTCTTCTGCCCACGCGGGAATGCCGCCTCCGGCGTCGTCGGGGTCAGGATCACGTCGCATTGTTCAAATGCCCGGTCAAACTCGCGCATGATCAGCGTCTTGGCCTTCAGCGCCTGCAGATAATATTTGCTGGCATAACCCTCCGACAGCGCATACGTCCCGATCATGATGCGGCGTTGGACTTCCTCGCCGAACCCTTCCGCCCGGC
>JBBRIN010000607.1:0-3034 GCA_038221115.1 Tepidisphaerales bacterium | reverse complement strand
TCGTCGGCCGAATCACCCGCCTCCCACTCGCCTCCCGCCACCCCGCCACCATTCGATCTTCAAACCCCTCCCCCGCCCTCACCTCCGCAAACAGCGCGCGCAGCCCCTCATCCCCGCGCAGCACCTCCTCCAGCAGCGACGCACAAGCCCCGCACACCGCCGCATGCGCCGCCATCCCCCCCCGCTCCTCCGCGGCCAATCCACCCGCCCCGTACGCCGCGACATTTTCCCCACACCACGCATGAATCATCTCATCGCTCATAAAAACCATCCAATCTCAACCCCCAAACCTCGCGCCTGCGATTCCTCTTCCCTTTCGCGCCCGTCCCTGTTTTCTTCCATCTCCTATCTCCTATCTCCTATCTCCTCGATTCTCACCCTCTCCCTCAACATCGCCATCCCCCGATTCAACAACCCCCGCAACGATCCATTCGTAATCCCCAACTGTTTCCCGATCCCCTCATAATCCACGCCCCCGAGGTATCGCATTGCCACCACCTCCCGATATTCCCCCGGCAGCTCTCTCACCATCGCCAGCACCCGCTGCCGCTCCTCCTCCTTTTCCATCCTTTCCGCCGGCCCATCCCCCCGATCCGCCACCTCCTCCATCGCACGCCCGCTCACCACACTCCCCGCTCTTTTCTTCCTCCCCTCGCGTCGCGCCGCATCGATCCGCACGCTCTTCCCGATCACCGTCAACCACGCCCGAAACCCCTCCACATCCACCACCTGCCCGATCGATCGCCACGCCACCAGGTAGGTCTCCTGCACCAGGTCCTCCGCCCGCTCTCGATTTCCCGTCTCCACATACATCCGCGCATACACGCCACGCGCCGTCCGTCGCACCAGCTCCTCAAACGCCCGTCGATCTCCCGCCTGACTGCGCAGCACCAACCCCCGCTCCACCGATCGGACGAGATCCGCATCCACCTCATTCAATCCGCCGCTCCCATCGTCCCACAAACAGGAACGCCATTCCGACGCGCCCCGCGCGCACAAGTTTCACCCGATAAAAAATCCCCCCGCCGACCCAAGCTCCCCACTCATTGTTTCGCCGCGACGCGCAGCGGAGCGCTTCCCTTCCCCCCCCTTAAGTTTTACGCATCACGCATTTCGCATTGCCCAGGTTCGCCAACGGGAATAATCTTGTAGCGCTCAGTACAAGACTCTATCTCCAAGGAGCCCCCTCATGTCCAAAAAACTCTCCGGCAAAGTCGCCCTCGTCACCGGCGCCTCCAAAGGCATCGGCGCTTCCATCGCCCTCCACCTCGCCGCCGAAGGCGCCGCCGTCGTCGTCAACTACAGCTCCAGCAAGGCCGGCGCTGACAAGGTTGTCGCCGAAATCACCAAAGCCGGCGGCCGTGCCCTCGCCCTCCAGGCCGACGTCTCCAACCCCGCCGACGTCACCCGCCTCTTCGCCAAAACCAGGGAGGCCTACGACCATCTCGACATCCTGGTGAACAACGCCGGCCTCTACGAGTTCGCCCCCCTCGAAGCCGTGACCCCCGAGCACTTTCACAAACATTTCAACCTCAACGTCCTGGGCCTGCTCCTCGCCTCCCAGGAAGCCGCCAAGCTCTTCGGCCCCGCCGGCGGCAACATCATCAACATCAGCTCCGTCGTCTCCACCCTCGCTCCCCCAAACTCCGCCGTCTACAGCGGCACCAAGGGCGCCGTCGACTCCATCACCAAGGTCCTCGCCAAAGAACTCGGCCCCCGCAAAATCCGCGTCAACTCCATCAACCCCGGCGTGGTCGAAACCGAAGGCACCCACTCCGGCGGCATCATCGACAGCGACATGCACAAACAAGTCCTCGCCCAAACCCCCCTCGGACGCACCGGCGTACCTACCGACATCGCCTCCGCCGCCGTCTTCCTCGCCTCCAACGACTCCTCCTGGATCACCGGCGAATCCCTCTTCATCGCCGGCGGCTTCCGCTGAGCATTTTCGCGTAGCCGCCGAGCTTGCTCGCGCTCCCCCTCACCTGAAAGGGAGCGCGAGCAGCCCAACCAAGCCGAAGGCGGAAGCTGCAAGCGACGCCCCGGATCCGTCCACCCCTCGAACCGCTTGATTCCTCGCTTGCGTCTTCGCGAATCTCTTCAGCCTCATCTACAGCACCGGCCGTCGCCAACCCGAACTCGAATCCGCCCAGAAACATCTCGACGCAAGCGCCTACTTAAACGCCATCGAACCCTACGTCGACGGCGACCTCTCCCAAATCTAACACGATCCAAAAAGCACGGCGCGGCGTGGTCGCTTCAGCGACCACGAGCCCATTGCACAAATACCATCAATACGATGTCCGGCCTCGCGACGGCGATCGTCGGACTATCTCGCCGGCGCCCACACAAACTTCACAGCGTAACACAAGTCGCTCGCTTCGAGCGCTGTCGCAGCTCCCGCCAGAACTTCATGCAACTCCCCCCAGCGCTCTTGTCTGGCCAGCAATGGCGCCAGCGTTATTCGCTGCCCGGCCGGCGACCTCATTTTCCGCGCGAGCTCGATCGCCACATCCACCTCACCGATTTCCGCGTGCAACTCGATCGTCTCCCGAATCGCGCCCCCGCGCCATGCCGATCGGCTCTCACCCTTCGCGTCAGCCATCGCCAGTCGCATGAGCGATTGCGCTGCCTCCGGCCCATGGATCGCAGCGGCCAGTTTGCCAAGCGCCTGAAACACGCCGGCCGATGTGAAGCCCCGGTGGACAAGCTGCCATCTAGCGCCAAGCCAGCACGAGACGTCCGGTCCCTCGTATCTTCAATGCAATCTGCCTTAGCCAGCATGCATTCCATCCATGCTCGTACATCCCCCGACGCCGGCCAATCCCGCCGCCACGTTTCATTAGCAGTCGCGTTCTTTTTTTTCGGTGATTTGGCCATTTATGCTGTGACCGTTGATACGATACCCATGTCCACCGGCAATCATGCGTAATCGAACAAACGACAATCCGTGCCTCGGCAGCTCCGAAGAAATCGCCAACGCCGCCCTCTTACTCGCCTCCAACGAAAGCGCCTATATCAATGGCATCGAACC
>JBBRIN010000606.1:0-3035 GCA_038221115.1 Tepidisphaerales bacterium | reverse complement strand
CACGGTCGGCCAGCACCTTGAAATCGCCCGACGCCTGCGCGGCCTTCAGCGTGCCGAAGGTGAACTTCTCGCCTGGAATCGCCACGTCCTCGGCGTCGTCCGACGTGATCTGCAGGAACACGCCGCTGGCGGGGCCGCCCTTGTGCAGTTGACCCGTCGAATGCAGGAAGCGCGGCCCGTAGCCGAGCGTCGTCGCCACCTTCTTCGCGTCACGCACCGCCAGCCGCAGCGCTTGCAAGATCGCGTCGTGCGCGTCGTTCATCTCGACGTAGGCGTTGATCGCGAAGTAGTCGCCCGTGGCCAGCCGTGCCAGGTGGGCCTTCACATAGGCTGGGACCGTCTTGCCGCCGGCCGCCGTGCCGATGGCGTTGGCGTTGTTCGGGTCGGTGAACAGCTTCATGCCCTCACCCTCCAGAACCGGAGTCTCTGCCGGCAGCGCGCCCTTCTCGGTGAAGATGTTCATCAGCCCGCGCGCCGCGACCTTGGCTTCCTCGACGTCCGGCTGGTTGAAGGCGTTGATGCCGAGGATCGAGCCGGCCACTGCCGTTGCGATCTCCCAGCGAAACATCTCCTGGCCGACGTCGTACTTGTCGGCGACGTTGATGCGCACCACCGGATGACCGGCCTTCTCCAGCGCATCGACGGCGGCGTCCTGGTCCTTGCACGGGTCGGTCGTCAACCGTTCGTAGACGAACAGCCGATCGTTGCCATAGGCCGACGGCGGGCCGACCTTCTCGTTGTCGATCGGAATCAGACCGGTCCCCTTGCCCGTCTTGGGATGGGCCTTGCCGGTGGACTCGGCCATGAGCTGTTCGAGCCAGGCGCCCAGGCTGGAGATGGCCGGCGATGCCACCACCGTTACCTTGTCGCGGCCGGCTTTCGCCAGCGTTCCCATGATGCAGCCGAGCGTCACGCCGGGGTTCAGGTCCGGCGGCACGCACGACGAACACGCCTGCACCATGACCTCGGTCGAGTCGAGGAACTTGACCACGTCGGCGCCCATGACCGCGAGCGGGATCATGCCGAAGTTCGACAGGGCCGAGAAGCGGCCGCCGATGCCCTTCAGACCGAAGAAGATGTGCTTGAAGTTGTCCTTCTTGGCGATCTCGTTCATCTTCGTCTTGGGATCGGTGACGCAGATGAAATGGTCCCCGGCCTTGTCGGCGCCGACCGCCTTGCCGACCTTGTCGAGGAAATACTGCTTGAAGACGTTCGGCTCGATCGTGCCGCCCGACTTCGACGAGACGATGAACACCGTCTTCTTCGGATCGATCTTGTTCTCGAACGCCTTGACCTGCGCCGGCACCGTTGAGTCGAGGACGAACAGTTCGGGCGCGCCGTCGATCTTGCCGAAGGTCTTCTTCCAGACCTCGGGAGCAAGACTCGAACCGCCCATGCCCAGCAGCAGGACGTTCTTGAAGCCGGCCGCCTTGGCGTCCTTGGCGACTTCGAGCAGATGCTCGGGCGACTCGCGCTGGCTATCGACGACGCCGAGCCAGTCGAGCCACTGGCCCTCGTCCTGGCCGGTCCACAGCGACGGATCGCGGCCCCACAGCTTGCGGATCTTGCCGTCGGTCCGCCAGTCTTCGAGCGCCTTCTTGACGGCGTCCTCGTTCTCGCCGAGCTTGTAGCTCTGCGGCGCCAGGCCGCCCTGGATCTGCTGCCGCTTCTTCTCGACGGAGCCGAGCAGCTTGTCGAAGGGATCTGCGAACTTCTTGACGGCGTCGTCGAGCAGCGTCTTGGTCACGTCCTTGAAGCTGATGCCGACCTCCGCGAGCATGGCCATCGTGTCGCGGGCGTTGTGGATGTTCTCGTCCCAGTTCTCGCTCAGGCTGGGGCGGACGTTGCCGGTGTCGCGGAAGGCGATGTACGTCTCGGCCGGCACCGTGTTGACCGTCTCGGCGCCGATCAACTCATCGACGTAGATCGTCTTGGGATACTTGGCGTTCTTGGTCGAGGTGGACGCCCACAGCAGCCGCTGCGGCATGGCGCCCTTGTCCTTGAGGGCCTTCCAGCGCGGCGTCGAATACAGCTCGCGGTAGCGAGCGTAAGCGATCTTGGCGTTGGCGATGGCGACCTTGCCGACGAGCTTCTTGAGCTTCTCGCGCTTGGCGGGGTCCTTCTCCGAGTTGAGGAGGGGATTGCCGCCGAAGGCGATCTTGTCGTCGATGAGCGAGTCGATGCGGCTGATGAAGAACGACGCGACGGAGGCGACGTGGCTGAGATCGCCCTTCTTGGCCGCGTAGGCTTCGAGGCCGCTCATGTACGCCTCGGCCACTTTCTCGTAGGCCTCGACGGAGAACAGCAGCGTGACGTTGACGCTGATGCCGTCGCTGATGGCGGCCTTGATGGCGGGATAGCCGGCCTCGGTCGCGGGGATCTTGATCAGCACGTTGTCGCGGCTGATGGCCTTCCAGAGCCGGCGGGCGTCGGCGATCGTCGGATCGGTTTCGTTGGCCAGGTACGGCGACACCTCGAACGACATGTAGCCGTCGATCCGCTTGGTGCTTTTGTAGGTGGCGTTGAGGATGTCGCAGGCGTCCTGAACGTCGCGGATGGCGAGGGCCTCGTAAATCTGTTCGGGTTTGCCGACGCCCTGCTTGACGAGGGCCTGGATGGACGGATCGTAGTCGGGACTGCCGGTGATGGCGGCGGTGAAGATGGCCGGGTTCGAGGTGACGCCGAGCAGGCCCTCCTCGTTGACCATCTTGGCGAGATCGCCGGAGGTGATCAGGCCGCGGCGAATGTTGTCGTACCAGATGCTCTGCCCGTACTTCTGAACTTCGATCACCCGGTTACTCATGGTGCATCCTCAAGGGGTTCGCTGGCAAAAAGCGTCTTCGGTGTCTCGACCAGTCGCCGACCAGGCAGCCGCGCGGACCGAACCCACTCTCGGTATCGACCGGGAGACGCATCCAGGCATGTTCGGGATTCGCTCCTTGAATCCGGCTGGGACCTGTCTCGGACGTGCGGCAACGTTCAGCTTATGACTTTCCGGATTCACTACCTTTTACGAGTTCAACAAGGGTCCGGAT
>JBBRIN010000605.1:0-3036 GCA_038221115.1 Tepidisphaerales bacterium | reverse complement strand
CCCTCGATTCACACCGCGACGCGCCGCCATGCCGCGTCTGTCGCGGCCATTTCCTCAGCGCAAATTCGTCAATCGGACCCGCTGACGAAGGTGAGACCAGACGCGCCTTGCTGACATTCCCGCTTAAGACAGCAACTGCCTATCCAAAATAATCCAACCTCCCGCCAACGTCAACTGAAATCGAGTTCGAGAACAGGCTACAATAGGCGCAAATACCGCCTCAGACAACCCCCTGATGGGGTATATCCGTCATCGTGACGCAGCTTACGGAACCGGCGCATTCCAGAGCTGGAATCGAGGCCTTCGGTCCCGACAGGCATTGGTGAATCCTCCGAATTCGCGCCCGCCCGCTCGCTATGATACAGGAACCCAAGGAGATCCCATGGCGATTAGTGCTCAGAATCGGCGGATGGCGGTCATCGGCGTCATCCTTTTTGGGGTGGTGTCGTTCGTCGGCGTCTCCGAGTGGCGGGGCGCGCACGCCAAGGAGATCATTCCCTGGCGCGACGACCTGCCCGCCGGACTCGCCGAGGCCAAAGCCGGCAACCGCGCCGTCTTCGCCTATTTCACCGCCGCCTGGTGTGGCCCCTGCCAGGGAATGAAGCGCGGCGCCTGGGCCGATGAAGCCGTCCGCGCCCGCATGGTCAGCCGCTACGTTCCCGTCAAAATTGACGTCGATGCCCACCCCGACCTCGCCCAGAAATTCGGCGTCCGCGCCTTCCCCACTTTCGCCGTGTTATCGGACGATGGGACCGTCCTCCGCACCGTCGAAGGGGCCATGGATGCCGACGAAATGCGCGCCTGGCTGGAAAAATGATGGCCCCCCGCCTGTCACCGCCTTGCTCCATCGCGGATAAAGCGCCCGATGACCTTTAACTCTTGCGGCGGGTTGGACCGAAGTATCGATCAGTGCGCAGTGTATGGGCGGGGACTGGTGTAAAGTGCGCCCCCGCGTTGTGCCACAAGGAGCCGAGTCGCTGTTGTCAGTTGAGCCGCAATACCCCACCGGTCCGCAGCCTTCGTCGGAGGCCCTGCCGGGCGTCAACCCCGCCGTCCCCATCCCGACGTTCATCGCTGACGCTGCGCGCGATCCCGCCGACCAGCGCGGTGGCAAATTCCGACGCCGCAACGAAAAACTTCCCTCCCTCGCCCAAAAAGCAACCCACGGCTTCGCCTGGCTCATGCTCCAGACCTTCAGCGGCAAGCTCGTCAACATGGGCGCAGAGATCTTCCTCGCGCTCTGGCTCGCCAAAGCCGCCTTCGGTCTCCGCGGCGAAGTCATGGCCGTCTTCTTCTTCGCCAACATCCTTCAGGAAGCCGGCATCAACCATGTCCTCATCAACCGCCAGCGCCGCTTCCGCCTCTGGGCCAACGCCGCCTTCTGGGCCTCCATCGGCATCGGACTCACCGGCGGCCTGATCCTCGCCGTCGCCGCACCCATCGTCGCCGTCGTCTTCAAGGAAAAAACGCTCCTCGGCATGACCCTCGTCCTCGCCCTCCGCTCCCCCATCGCCGCACTCGGCTCTGTCTCCTATGCCAGGCTCCAGATCCAGCTCCGCTACCGCGTCCTCGCCATCATCGGCTTCTCCGTCGCCTGCCTCACCGCCGCCTCCAGCGTCCTTCTCGCCAAGCTCGGCTTCGGCGCCTACAGCTTCGTTTGGCCTCTGCTCATCGCCGCCGCCGCCCGCTCCGCCCTGCTCTGGTGGATCGCCCCCACTCCCGTCAAGTTCAAACTTCAGGCGCGCCGCTGGAAGTACCTCACCACCCAGAGCGGACTCTCACTCCTGGCCATTTTCTTCCTCACCATCACCTCCCAGGGCGACTACATCACCCTCGGCTGGTTCTACCCCTCCCCGCTCGGCAAGGCCGTCGTCGTCGGCGTCTACTACTTCGCCTTCAACCTCTGCGTGCAAACCACCCAGTTCTTCACCACCAACCTCGCCAACGTCCTGCTCCCCACCTTCGGCCGCCTGCAAAATGAGCCCATCCGCCTCAAAAGCGCCTTCCTCCGCGCCACCCGCCTGCTCGCCATCTTTGGCGTGTTCATCTGCCTCCTCCAGGCCGCCGTCGCGCTTCCCATGATCCAGTGCCTCTTCCGCCCCAAGAATGACCCCGACAAGTGGATGCCCGCCGTCGCCACCCTTCGCGTCATCAGCCTCGCCATGGCCCTTCAACTCTTCAATATGCCCGCCCTCAGCCTCATTCAGGCCCAAGGCCGTTTCCGCACCATGCTCAAGCTCTCCATCTGCCTGGCGATTGGCTTCATGTCCCTCATGATCTTCGCCGCCTCGATGGGCACCGGCATCGGCGGCGACATCCGCTATCCCATGCTCCGCAACGCCCTCGACACCATGTTCGCCCAGCCCGTCAACGTCGGCATCGTCGTCGCCCTCGCCCAGGTCCTCTACTGCTCCATCGTCGGCCCCCTGTGCCTCTACATCGCCATCAAACCCGTCGGCGGCACGCTCCGCGACATCTGGCCCATCTACGTCTGGCCCGTCATCACCGCCGGCGCCGCCATCGTCTGCGCCATGCTCGTCGGCCGCACCCTCCCCCACACCACCGCCGGAAACTGGACCAAGCTTTTCCTCGTCCCCATCCTCAGCACCCTCCTCTACGCCCCCCTCGTGCGCTGGACCGCCCGAAGCGCCTGGGACGAAATGGTCGCCCGCTTCCTCGGCCTCTGGAAGCGCGGAACCGAGCGGGATAAAGCCTGACGAAAAAATCTGCCCTCCAAGCGCCGACTGTCATTCTGAGGGCCCCTTAGCGACCGAAGAATCTGGCATCGAACTCTAAGTGCAAAACCGGGACGGGGACGGTTACCATCGACGAAAACCGTCCCCGTCCCGGTTCTTTGTGCCCCGTCCCGGTTTTTTGCCTCAACGGACCCGCGCGCGGGTGCGCGCCGAGTTTGTAGGTAGAAAAATGGCCTTTCATTGGGTTTGATGGAAGTTGCGTATCGACAACCATCTGACCAAGAAAGGCCGTCATGGATCTTACCACAGTCGCGCAGGACGTGCTGGCGTTGTTGGCAGC
>JBBRIN010000604.1:0-3062 GCA_038221115.1 Tepidisphaerales bacterium | reverse complement strand
CCCTTTAGCGAAGGTCAGCTTCACCACTTGCTTGTAGGCCTCCTCCTCGATTCGTCTGTCGATCAGTTCGGAGGCTCGCTTGCCTTCGGCCGTCTCATGCTTCTTCATCGGTCACCTCCAAAGCGCTCATCGTCGAAACGGCAACACCGCCCGCAGCCGCTGTTCACGAAGCTTTCATCGGTTGCAGGTAAACATGATGCATCGATGCTTGGGAAAGACGATTCAGCATCTTACGTTATGGTTTGACGTTCGCGTTCTGTCCAGTTCCCGTTCCAATGGAGTGCTCATGCGAAACATCTCATCCTTTAGTGTTGGCGTCGCGATGCTGTGGGTTGCCGGGATCGTCGGCGCGGCGCCGAGCGCGGGCGGTGGCGCGGCGGGCAACGCAGTGATCCTCAAGGGCACCGGCCCGTACGAGGACATCGCACACTACGCGGTGCAGAAGAAGGACGACAAGGTGGTGAAGTATCTGGCCGACGCCGACGCCGGCGCGGCCGACGTGGCCAAGGTTCTTTCCGGGGCGGACGCGCGGGAGTTCGAGACCCTGCGGCGCCGGCTGCACGAGGCCGTCGCGGGGAAGGATGACGTGGCTGCGGCGGACCACGCGGTGACGATCTTCCGGATGCTGGTGGACCGGCTCGATCCGGCGGCGCTGGTGGTGCCGAAGGAAGTGGAGCTGCTGGACTTCGAGGGGTACAAGCTGGCGGTGCTGGCCGCGGCGGGCGAACCGGACTGGGAGGCGATCGGCCGGCTGGCCGCCGAAGGTGAAGGTTGGTGGAACGCGATCGCGCCGTCGGTAGCGGACAAGCATCTGCGCGCTACGGTCACGTCCGCCATCGCCGGCACGAAGCAGGCCGCCGAGCAGAAGAACCGGGCGATGCTGCAGTTCGGCTCGCAGATGATCCTGGACCTCGTGGACATGCTGGAGGGGAGCTTCAAGAGCGCCAAGCCGTGAAGTTGAGACATCGTCAAGATTATTATCCTGCGCTTCACTGCCACCGAAAGGCCCGGCGGACCTGCGGCGGGTGGGACAGGTCGCGGTAAGGATAAGGTGTTGAACAGGGCCGTCTATCAGTGGCGGGAGCGTTCGGCGCATAGGGCGGATTCTTCAGTCGTCCAGGCTCCTTCAGAATGACACTTACATAGACGTCCGCGACTGAGGGACTTAGCGGCGAAGAGCGGCCCTGCGGGCCAGCCGCTAAGCGGGGGAGATGTTCGAGAATCGCGGCCGAGTATTCAGGTGTGAATAGTTATTTGGCCGGGGCGGGCGGCGTGCCGTGGAAAAGTGATGCGCCTTCGAGACAACTCTTGACAGGCATTTGGGGAGTTTTTGGCGGAGTGAGATTGTCGCGAGGCCTGTGAAGCGCTCCGCTGCGCGTCGCGGCGAAACAAGATGGTGCTTGATGCGAGACAAAGTTCGTGGGAGCGTTGTGGTCCGTGACGTCCAAGAAGACTCGGACCATTCCGCCTTTGCGCCGCGGGCGGCTGCTTTGTGCGGCGTTGCTCATGCTCTGTGCGACGACGGCGTTTGGCGTGGATCGAAAGCCTAACGTTCTGTGGCTGGTGGGTGAGAACATCAAGCTGGATCTCGGGTGCTTCGGGGCGGAGCACGTTCGGACGCCGAATCTGGACCGGCTGGCCGCGGGGGGCGTTCGGTACAACCATGTGTTCGCCACGGCACCGGTGTGCTCGGCAAGCCGGTCGGCGTTCATGGTCGGCATGTATCAGACGACCACGGGGACGCACAACGCGCGCTCGCATCGCGACGACGGATTCAAGCTGCCTGCCGGGGTGCGCCTGCTGACGGACCGGCTGCGCGATGCGGGCTATTTCACGGCGAACGTGAAGACGATTGACGGCAAGGAGGTCGGGACCGGGAAGGTGGATTTGAATTTTACGTGGGAGGGAAAGCTCTACGACTCGGATCAATGGAACGATCTGAAGGAGCACCAGCCGTTCTATGCGCAGGTCAACTCGCTGGAAGTGGAATACGACATTTATGACAGGCAGTCGGCGAAGAAGGAGCGCGTGAGGTGGGTTGGGGAGAGCGAGGCGGAGCCAATCGCCAGGGCGGATGAGGTGCGCGCGCCGTCGTATTACCCGGACCACCCGATCGTGCGGCAGGAATGGGCGCGGTACCTGAACTCGGTTTCGCAAATGGACAAGCGGATCGGCTGGGTGCTGGACAAGCTGAAAGCGGATGGTCTGGCGGACGACACGGTGGTCATTTTCTTCGCCGACAACGGGCGCCTGGAAGCGCGCGGGATTCACTGGTGCTACGACAGCGGGCTGCTGGTGCCAATGATCGTTTATTGGCCGAAGAATTTTCCAGCGCCGCCGCAATGGAAACCCGGGACGATGAACGAGCAGGTCATCAGCCTGCTGGATCTGACTGCCACGACGCTTGATATCGCGGGAATCGCCAAGCCGGCGGGGATGGAGAGCCGGGTGTTCCTGGGAGAGCGCGCCGACCCGGCGCGAGAGTTTGCGTTCAGCGCGCGCGATCGCATTGACGAAGCGGTGCAGCGCATCCGCACGGTGCGGGATGCGCGGTGGCGTTACATCCGGAATTTCACGCCGGAGCATCCGTTCAGCGAGTTGAATCGCTACAAGGAAAAATGTTTCCTGGTCATGCTGCTGATGCGCCAGTTGCTGCCGCAAGGGAAGCTCAACGCGACGCAGGCGGCGCTTTTCGCGCCGCGACTGCCCGATGAGGAACTTTACGACGTGGGCAGCGACCCCGACGAGACGAAGAACCTGGCCGCATCGAGCAACGCCGAGCATCAGCAGGCGCTTCAGCGGCTGCGCAGGGAACTGGAAAGATGGATTGAAGAGACGCACGATCAGGGGCGCGTGCTGGAGCGGCCGGAAGTGGTGGCGCCGTTCGTGAAGGAGATGCACGATTGGTTTGGCACGCCGGCGTGGGCCGCGGAGAACCGATAGAATTGTCCCATCCATCGCACGCGGCCGCTGGCTGCTCCTGCGCGTTGTCACTTACGCTTGGAATTCCAACCCGGTGAGGGTTCCGGTGCTGGTGCCGAATTTGTCGGCGTCGATGCCGA
>JBBRIN010000603.1:0-3064 GCA_038221115.1 Tepidisphaerales bacterium | reverse complement strand
CGCCAAGAATGAGATAAGGGCTTCCGGAACTCCGTTTCGGGGGCCTTTTTCTTTTGCCGCTGTTCTCCAGTTAGGTTAATTTTATACGCGGTTCACGCCTCTTCGCGGCGCCTGAACGCCGCGTAGATCTCGGGGAGCGATTGCACGAGATAGGTGCCGAAATCGGCCGCTACTTTCTTGTCGATCATCACCGTCAGATTGCGAGCGTCTTCTTTGATGCGCGCGACGCGCGCGCCATCGTCTGTTTTCCAAACAGTCGATGGCGGTGGTTTGGACTTTTTCGGAGCGACGGCGTCGAATATCTGATGGAAGCGCTCGTCGGATTTTTTCTTCGTGAACGCGTCGTCGGCGATGAGACGCTCGGCAACTTCGAGTGCCCGCGGCGCCTCAAGACGCACCGACAATCCGATCCAGCGGTCTCGTCCCGCTTTTGGGGCGGGTCCGATTGCCTCGATGATGGTGCGCGGAATCTTCACAGCTGAAGAGATGAGCCGCGACAGACCCGTTTTGTCGACCGACAGCGCCGCCATAATCGTGTCGCGCCCGTGGCCGCTCCCCTCCAGTTGCGCGGCAAACAATGCTTTCTCGATAAAGGAGAGATCTTCGCGTGCGTTGTTTTCTTGGCCCTGCGCAACAACCAATTCATTGTCGGTGAGCTGTTTGACGACGGCACGTACGGGGCGGCCCAATTCAGCACACGCTTTCGCACGACGCCGGCCGTAGGCGATCTGATAGCGTCCCTCGCGCTCCGGATGCGGCCGCACTAGAATCGGAACTTGCTGTCCATGTTCGCGGATCAACGCAACGAGTTCGTAGTGGCTGTCTTCCGAGCCCTTGAGACGATCGGCAATGGGCGAGGCGTCAATCAAGTCCGGCGCAATCTCAATGACAGATTGTGCCTTCAGTTGTTCGAACGATCGGCTCACCGCGCCGATAGCGCCGCGTGATCCCGGAACAGAAAACGGCGAGCCCAGTGGCTTGACATTCTGCGGCTCGGAAGCGCTTCCCCCGGGCGAGTTGCCGGACGGCAACTGGACCCCAGTTAGGCCCGCCAAGAGATTCTTTCGTGCCATTACGCCCTCCCCCACGCGGTTCGGATGAGTTGCTCTATTTCTCCGTTGACGTTGTCGAGCGCCTCAAGCGCGCGATCGTATGTCGATCGCGTAAACTGATCGCGACTCACTTCGTAAAGCGTCTGCTTGGTGATGCCGGCGTCAGAGATCGCCGTGCTCTTCAACATCGGATAGTTGAGGACATGATCCCCGAACATGGAACGCATGAATGAAACCATCTGGTTTTGCGGACCGTCACCCGGTTCGAAGCGGGTCACGAGGTAGCGCATCCAGTCGTACCCCATGTTGCCTCCAGCTTGAGCGACCACTCCGAGGAGGTCGGAGGTCATGATTAGGAACTGGCACATGGACATCACGTCGAGCATCTGCGGATGAACGGTGACGAGAACGGCAGTTGCTGAACACAACGCCGACATCGTCAGAAAGCCAAGTTGGGGTGGGCAATCCACGACGACGACGTCGTAGTCACCAGCCACGCTCGAAAGCGCAGCGTCCATGCGGGTGAAGAACATACTTTGCGCACGTCCGCCGCCGGTCATCAGGGCCTTGGGCGTCTCGTGTTCAAACTCCATGAGCTCAAGGTTCCCGGGTACGAGATCCAAGTTAGCAAAATACGTCTTGCGAATAATTTCTTTGAGATCTCGGCGCTGGGCGTCATAGCGTATCGCGCCATACAGCGTTCCATTTTCGGGGATATCAAATTCCGGCTGGATCCCATGAAGCGCCGAAAGACTGGCTTGGGGGTCGAGATCGATCGCGAGAACGCGGTAGCCTCGCAGCGCGAGATATTGCGCCAGATGCGCGGCAGTAGTGGTCTTGCCGCTTCCGCCTTTGAAATTGACGACGGTGATGACCTGAAGATGATCTTGTCCGACTCGCCCCGGCGCATATCGCCGGTCGGCTTTTCCACTGGCGTCCAGATATTCACGCAGCGCTTGAATATCGTCGATCGTATAGGATCGGCGCCCATGTGCCCCGACCTCAACCGCCGGGCCTTTCCCTTCGAGCGAGAGGCGTCGAAGGTAGCCATCATTGACGCCAATTAGTTTCGCTGCTTCGAGGGATGAGAACCGACGAAGGGTCTTATGCGCTTCCGGCGGAAAAAGTTGAAGTCGATGGGCCTGCAGCTTGGACGAGAGCTCGCGGGCGTGGGACCCGATGAGTTCGTGGATGGCTTTAGAACCTTGGCCGTTATTCGGTCTTGTATCCACGTGACGCTCGCGTAAGCACGGAGAAGGGCGCGAAGCACGCCCCGAAGCCGTGACTACATCACCGATTCTGCGACTCTGGCAAGCGATTAAGGGTTAACGAGATCTTAACGCTTGGTATCGCGCCGTAGATTTGAAAAGTTGCCAGCCGGCAACATTGGCCCTCGTCCCACGAGCAGGTTCGGACCTGCACCCGTACCGAGACTCCTCAGACGGCAAGTCGTGCCGCCTTTCCTAGCCCCCGCTCAACTTCGTTGTAATAGCTGGCGGCTTGCTGCACCGAGCGGTGCTGGGATTGCTGCATCGCCTCCGGCAAGGAAACACCGCGTTGCGCCGCCTCAGTCAGATACCCGGATCTCAAGCCGTGCGCGGAAAATTCCCTCGCCTCCAAGCCCGCCAGCGCGCAGCGCCGCTTCACGATCAGATTGATCGACTGCGGCGTCAGCGCCCGCTCCTCCACCGCCTCCCATCGGTCGATGGCACGGAAGATCGGCCCCCTGCTGATGTCCGCCCGTTCGGCCATTCACGGAGCGCCCCGACCGGAGGCCCGACCAGCAGCACCCTCCCCGCCTCGTCCGCTTGGCCGGTCTTGGTGCGGCCGAGCTGAATGGCCACGCACGGCAACGTCTCGGATTTTGGATCCTGTGGATTAAACGGGACCGGCGGTTCGTCGCTGAGCTGCTCGACCCGCAGCCGCGCCACCTCGCTGCGCCGGCGTCCGCCGGAGGCGAACCCGAGCAGCAGGATGGCAAGATCGCGGGTATCGGCCAGCCGGTCGGACCG
>JBBRIN010000602.1:0-3076 GCA_038221115.1 Tepidisphaerales bacterium | reverse complement strand
GACCCCGCCGAAGCCGACCAGGACCCCGGCGACTACCACGACGACATCGAGGAGATCGACTGCCCCTACTGCGGCAAAGCCATCTACGAACACGCCCAGGTCTGCCCCCACTGCCGCAGCTACATCAGCCTCGAAGACGCCCCCCACTCCCGCCGTCCCCGCTGGATCTGGGCCGGCATTTTCCTCGTCCTCGCCGCACTCGTCGGCTACGTTGCCCTGCACTTACGACCGTAACGACGCGACTCACATCGCATCGAACGTTTGATGCACCATGGTGCATTCGGCACCCGAATTATCCATCCATAACCGCATATTCCATAAATGCTTATGGACTAAAGCAAGATGTAGATAAAAAGACGCCAAAAATGGTGCATTATGGTGCAAAATGGTGCATCGACCGCCTCATCGCCCCGCCGGCGCCGGCAACGCCACCTGTTCCGCACTCCCCAGATACCCCACCAGATCCAGCCGCTCTTTCGCTGTCATCGCCTCGAACAGCCCTTCGGGCATCATGCTGATCGACTCCGTCTTGCGGCTCTTGATCTCCCCCGCCCGCACCGTCACGCTCTGCCCCGGCATGTTCAACGTCACCGCCTCCGGCGTATCTGCCACCACGATCCCCGTCAGCACCTGCCCGTCTTTCCTCTCCACCACCGTCATCAGGTATTCCTTCGCCACGATCGCGCTCGGATCCAGCACGTTCTCCAGTACGTAATCGAGGTTCGCCCGCTGCGACCCGGTCAGATCGGGCCCCACCTTCCCGCCCGCATCGAACAGCGTGTGGCACGCCGCACACGTCCGCTCGTACACCGCGCGCCCGCTCGACATGTCCGCCTTCTTCATCGCATCCGGCGCCAGCTCGGAGCGATATCGCGCCATCAACTGCACCTTGTCATCCGACGCCTTGCGCACCCGGCCCCATAGCTTCTCCACCTCGGCATCCACCGCCTTGTTCTTCAGATTTTCGAGCTGCCGCACCGCCATCGCCCCCACGTCCGCCTGCGGTAGCTTGCCCGAATGCACCGCCGTCAACATCGCCAAGGCCCATGTCGGCCGCGACGACAACGTCGCGATCGCATCGCGCCGGCTCGGCACCGAGAACTTTCCATATCCCTCAATCAGCACCGCCGGCGTCTGCGCATCGCCCGATGCCGCCATCGCCCGAATGGCCAAATCGCCGACATCCTTATCCGCCAGCAGCTCGCGCAAGGTCGATCCAAGCTCCGCCGGCTTCGACTGCACCAGCGCCCCCAGCACCTCCCGGCGCTCAGTTGCCGGCGCGCCGGCATCCTTCACCAACGCCCGCGCGCGAGCCTGCGCCGCGTTGTCGCCAAACGCCAGCGACAAGAGCAGCGCCTCCCGCCGCACATCGGCGCTTGGATGATTTGCCAGAATCTGGCCGATGCGGTCCCACCCCGCCGGCATCGTCACCTTCCGGCCGTCCTTCAACGCCGCCTGAATCCCTTTCAGCACATCCGGCACCGCGTCGCGCCGATGCTCGGCTTCCGCGCCGGCGACATCTTTCTTCACCAGCAGCAGCCCCAGCGCCTTCACCGCCTCGCCCACATCCTTCTCAGCCATCAGCCGCGCGGCGTATTCGCGCATCACCGGGATGGCGGCGCTTCCCACCTGCGCGTCAAAGTCCGCAGCCGTCACGCGCTCCGCCAGCGGCTCGGCCGCATACCAGAGCATCAAAGAAAGGTTCAGGTCCGCCGCATCCTCCGCCCGCCACACCATCTGGTTCAACGCCTGCCCGCGATCGTCGGCGGGCACGCGCTGCAGCGCCGACGCCACCGCCAACCGCACGACCGGCGAATCGCTCCCCGCCGCGTCGCTGAGCAAATCAGCGGTGTTCTCCGGCCGCGTCGGGCCATCCACCAGCAGCCGCGCGCCCCAGCCCTTCACGTAAGGCTGCTTGCTCGCCAGCGCCGACTGGGCCACGTCCGGCGCACCCACCGCATAGAGCGCCCACAGCGCCCGCAATTTGCGCGTTTCTTCGGGGTTCTCGGCGAACATTTTCTGCAACGCCGCAATGGTCGATCCGCCTATTTTCCCCGCTGCCGCCCGCTCCTGAAGAATCCGCCGCGCGTGGCGCACGAACCAGTCGTTCTTGTGCAGTTGCAGCTTGACCAGCTCGTCATCATTCAGCGCCTGCAGATCCACCTTCACCGGCTTCAGATTACCGTACGTCACCTTGTAGATGCGGCCGTTGGTTCGATCGACGACCTTGTGGTTATGGCACTCGCCAGTGTCGCACCAGTCGTTGACGTAAACGCCGCCGTCGGGCCCGTAGGCGAGGCCCAAGCCGCGGAACCACGGGTCGTTGGCCATCAGGAAATCCAGGCCGTGGTGCGCGACGTAGCCGCTGCCCTTCTGTTCGAGGATGTCGCGGTTGACGCGGTTGCCGTGCATGTTGCACAGGAAGACGTTGTTGCGGTACTCATCCGGCCAGTTGTCGCCCAGGTAAACCATGCACCCCATGTGCGCATGCCCGCCGCCCGCCGTCCCGTGCGCGCCATCACCCCCCCGGCTGCTCGTCCAGACGCCGCCCGCCCAATGAATGTGATCCGCGCAGGTCTGCATCAGCCCGTAGGCGTGCGGGTCGAGATCGTCCCCGCGCATCCGCTTGAAACGCCCGCCCGGCACGACGTGAAACAGATGCTCGATCACGCAATTGGTGATGAACGCCTGCCCATAATCGTCAAAGTCGAGGCCCCATGGGTTCGTCGTCCCGTCCGCCACCACCTCGAACACCTGCCGCGTCGGGTGATACCGCCATACGCCGCAGTTCATCGTCGTGCGTTTGTCGTCGGCGGTCCCGGGCTTTCCCACCAGGCTGGTCGACTGGATCCCGTTGCACCCCCACAGCCAGCCGTCCGGCCCCCAGATCAATCGATTAAACACGTTGTGCTGCGCCGTCTTGATGTTCCACCCGTCGAGCACGACCTTCGCCGGGCCGGCGGGTCGGTCGCCGCCGGCGTCAAACGGAATGAACAGCAGGTTCGGCGACGCACAAACCCACACGCCGCCGAAGCCGATCTCCAGGCCGCTGATATTCGCGATGTTGTCGATGAAG
>JBBRIN010000601.1:0-3077 GCA_038221115.1 Tepidisphaerales bacterium | reverse complement strand
GGCCTGAGCCCGCGGTGATTTAAGCGACGAGGTGACGGTCGGAGGCACTCGCGGAGGGATGGGATTACGGGACATAAGGGTTAGGCCTTAATTCAAACTGTGCCCGGTGTCCTCATCGTGGGCCAATGCGTCCGGCGCGGTGGCAATGGCGGCTTCGATCGCTTCAAGCGTCCGGCGGGCCGCATCCACGGCGCGGGACATCGCGTGGCGCCCTTCGGCGAGCGCTTTGGGGGAAATCTTCGGAGGGTTTTGGTTGACCTGAGCTTGTTCGAGGAGGAGGTGATCGAAAAGAGAGCGAGCCTTATTTCGAGCCTCGGAGAGGAGCTTCATGGCTTCTTCCGGCGAAAGGTTGTCGTCGGCGGCATCGGACATCGGGGAGATTCTAACGCGTTTGGCGGCGGGTCACCACAAATGGGGCCTGCCCGTGAGAGATACGCGCTGTCGATCGTTGCTTTCTGCCGGGAGAACATGAGAACCGCAGCGGAGCCCCGGCGCCATTGGTGGGACGCACGTTAAACTCAGACCCGACTAGCTGCGAGAGGCGATGGCCGTAGAAAGGGGGCGGAGGAGCTTGGGGACGACGAAGGAGGAGCAGAGCGATTCGGCGCGCTCGGAGAGCTCGCCAAAGATCTTTTCCATGGGTTCCTTCGGGCGATCACCCCAGTAGCGGCGGAGGATAAGGTAAACGCTGATGACGTCGTTGGAATAGTCGCCGGTGCGGACTTGATAGCTGTTGGTCCGGGTGACGACATCGACGCGGGCCTGAAGGCGGCAGTCGTCGCTCAGGGCGACGGTAAGGCTCGGTTGGATATCGACGGCCTTGGAGCCGGACTCTTCGAGCAGGCCAGCGAGAGGGGAACTTTGAAAAAGTCCCTCGGCCACGACCTCGTCGTGATTGCCGCGGAAGGAGAGGTCAAACCCAAACAAGACGTCGAGATAGTCGACTTCGACCGGGCTCAGCCCGAGGTTGTAGGGAGCGAGCTCGAGAAGGAGCTGGTGAATCTTGAGTGAGTCTTCGATGCTGGAGGGATTGACGTGGCCGCTGAGGAGGCGGCGGGTTTCGAGGGTAACCCAGCGGTAGCTGTCGTTTTCGCGGTTCTCTTCGAGGCACAGATCGCCGTTATCGTGCTTGCGGAAGCGGGTGAGGGCAGGAAAGTCCTTTTGGATGCGTTCGAAAAAGTGCAGGACCGTCTCCCGCGAGTGCGGGAGGTTGAGCTGAGTGCTCAGGCGCATATTGATGTAGAAATCATCGCAGAACGCCGAAAACGGGTTGTACATCTGTTCTCCCTTAGTCCCTCGGCCCGACCGCAACACCCACGCCCAATGAGCGGTGGCGCAGTCGTGCGAATCCGTTCACATCGCGCGCCACTTTCGTTTTTATCGGTCGGTAGCCCGGGCGAAGTCTAGCCAATTCCTTCTTAAACGAAAGAGGATTGCTTGTGGTTCGATTGACTTGGTTCCGCCAGGGGAATAGAAGGGGCTTGTGGCCAAGTCAGCCGTGAAGCCGAGCGTTCCGCCGGTATATGCCCTGGTGGGGGCTGATGCCTATTTGCAGGCGGAAAGATTGGCGGAAATCCTGCGGACGCTGCCGGCGGATCTGCAACGGGTTGACTTGGAAGGGGACAAGGCGGAGCTCGCTGAGGTTTTGGACGAGCTGCGCAGCTTCGCGATGTTTGGCGGGGGCAAGCTGGTAGTGCTGCGAAGTGCCGAAGTATTCATCACGCGCTTTCGTGAGCAACTGGAAAATTACCTGGAGAACCCGTCGAGCAGCAGCACGCTGGTGTTGCGGGTGGCGTCGCTGCCGTCGAGCACGCGGGTGTGCAAATTGATTCAGAAGATCGGGGTGGTGGAGAAGTGCGAGCCGCCCAGGGCGGCAGAATTGCCGCGGTGGATCGTGACTCACGCGCGGGCGGCACACCAGGTGACGGTGATGCCCAACGCGGCGGAATTGCTGGCGGAGATGATCGGCAACGATCTGGGGCGCCTGGACAACGAGCTGGCGAAGCTGGCGCTGCAAACGGACAACGGCAAAGTGGACGTGAAGGACGTTCGCGCCGGCGTGGCATTTCAGCGCGAGCAGGAAATGTGGGACATGACCAACGAGGTGGCGGCGGGTCACACTCAAGAGGCGCTGCGGCGGTGGCGACAACTCGTGCAGATGGATTCATCGGCGGAGTTTCGAGCGGTGACTTGGCTGGCGATGTGGCTGGAAAAGGCGCAGGAGGCAGTGCAAATGCGGCACAAGGGAATGAACGCCTTCGCCGTCGGAGCGGCGCTGAAAATCTGGCCGAGGGATTTGCAGGAGCCGTTCGTGAAGACGGCGGAACGGTTAGGAGAGGCGGGCGTGTCGCGGGCCATCGATCTATTGGTCGAGGTGGATCATCAGAGCAAATCGGGAGTGGGCAACGCGGCGGATAACGTGGAGCGGTTTTTGTTGACCGTGGGCCGGGAAGTTCATCCCCAGCGGTAGAGTTTGCCGATTTCGGCCTGAGTGATGCCGCGCGAGGCGTAGGGGGCAAGCTCAACTTCGAGCTTGGCGCGCATGCTGGGCTTGAGGTGGACGCAGTAGACAGGGACCTGACGTTTGAGCTTGAGCGTTTCCTCAGCAACGAGCTTCGGGGTGAGGTGGCCGGATCGCTCGGCGAGGTCGGCCATCTCATTGGGAAACGAACACTCAATGAAGACGGCGCGGAGATTGGGGAGTTTGCCGGCGGCTTGCCAGATCTCATCGGTGCGCCAGGTGTCGGAGGTGACGACGATCGCGTCGGTCGCCGATTCAACAATGAGGCCCACCGTGGGAACGGGGTGATTGACGGGGATGGGGGTAATGGTGAGGCCGTCTAGCACGAGAGAAATGCGCGGGGGCATGGGGATCCACTGCATGCAGAGCGTGTTGGCGTCGCCGGGGAGGGGGAATTTGGAAAAATCGACCCACATTCTATCGTTGAAGAGGTGCTCGCGGACCGCGGCGAGCGTGGGCTCGGCGGCATGCACGCGCATCGGCGACTTCAACTTGGAATAGGCGGAGTCGATTGCGATGGGAAGCGATGCGGTGTGGTCGAGGTGGGCGTGGGTGA
>JBBRIN010000600.1:0-3087 GCA_038221115.1 Tepidisphaerales bacterium | reverse complement strand
CCTGCCTGCTGGGGGCGCGTATCTAAAACCCCGCCCCATACTTCGAGAGTCGCGGCCCCGAAAATTAACCCGGTTATTCCCGCGTGGGCACCGCCCTAATATTCACCTAAACGTCCCCGGTGGGCGGGGGGGCGGGCAAGTTGGCGGGGGAAACAAGCTGCGGCGTCTGCTGCGCGTCCTCGGCCATGCCGCAGAGCATAGAGGCCGCGCTAGGGGCGTGTAAACCCGTCCATCACGTCAAGCCATCCCATCGCTCAAACTCTTCCGCCGCTTCATCATCGCAGCACCCGTGCGCCGGGCAGCTCGCCGCCAGCGCGATCGCACTGCTCGTCCGCGACCAATCCCCCGCCGATGAAACGCTCAACGACCCCACGTTCTGCAAATACCCCGGTTCCAACGTCTGATGGCCGCTTGTTTGGTCGAATGACATACCCTCTCCCTTTCGGCGGGATGCTCGACCCGCTAAAGAGACATCCGATACAAACTCTCCCAGAGCAAATCTCGTTAAAAGCAAACGGCAAGCCATACGGTTGAATCAACCATCGCTCTCGCCGACACTATCTGTCTCTATCCCCAGGCGGAAAGGCAAACCCATGCTCCTCCCGACAACCTCGCCCCCTTCTCACTCGCGCCGTCGGTTCGTGCAATCCGCCGCATGCAGCGGTGCAGCGTTGGCCCTCGCGCGCTTCCCCCTCCACGCCTTGGCCGCCGACGCACCTGGCGAGCAACTGATCCCTTTCCTCGACCCCCAGCCCATCGATCCCAACAAAGCCACCCTTCACTGGCACGAGCTCAATGACTGGATCACCCCCAAGGACCAACTCTTCAGCGTCAACCACTACGGCTCGGTCAACGTGAAGACCGACGGCTACACCCTCGACCTCGGCGGACTCGTCGACCAACCCAAATCACTCACCCTCGACCAGCTTAAATCCCTTCCCAAAAAAGACGTCATCGCCACCCTCGAATGCTCCGGCAACGGCTCCAGCGCCAAATTCATGGGCGCCGTCGGCAATGCCAAGTGGTCGGGCGCCTCGCTTGCCGCCCTGCTCAAGTCCGCCGGCATCTCCCCGGCCGCCGTTGAAGTCGCCTTCTACGGCCACGACAAGGGCAAGGAAAAAATCCGCGGCGGAGATTACGAGCAGCACTTCGCCCGCACGCTCTCCATCCCCGATGCCCTCCGCGACGACCTGATCCTCGCCTACGAAATGAACGGCGAGCCCCTCACCGTCGGCCACGGCGCGCCCCTCCGCCTGATCGTCCCCGGCTGGTACGGCATCGCCTGGGTCAAATGGCTCCAGCGCATCGAGCTCCGCGACCACCGCCTCATGACCCGCTTCATCGCCAAAGACTACGTCACCCTCCGCGGCGAAGAACTCCCCGACGGCACCACCGCCTGGAAGGAATCCTCGGTCGGCCCCATGAACCTCAAATCCATCGTCGCCAAAGCTGTCAAACGCCCCGACGGCTCCGTCCAGCTGATGGGCGCCGCCTGGTCCGGCCTCACCCCCGTCAAAGCCGTCGAAGTCCAGATCGACAACGGCGATTGGCTCGGCGCCAAAATCGACGACTCCCACGCCGAACCCCACACCTGGCGCTTCTGGACCTTCGATTGGAAATCCCCCACACCCGGCGAGCACACCCTCACCTCCCGCGCCATCGACGCCCACGCCAACATCCAGCCCGCCGCCGACGACCCCGCCATCAAGCTCAAAAAGACCTACTGGGAAGCCAACCAGCAATGGCCCCGTAAGATCAAGCTGTAGCTCTCTGTAAAGCCGCGACCGTTGGTCGCGGGTTTGGGCGCGACACCTCCCCGACCGCGCGCCATTTTCGCTCCGCCCAAAAGCAAAGCGGGCACGGATCGAAAAACCCGTGCCCGCCATTCATCAGGATGTTCAGCCCTTTACGCCAGCACCGTCCGCTGCGCCGGCTTCACCGCCGGCCTCGCATGCATGATCGCGTAATGGATCGTCTCCAATCGCCGCGCCAGCTCCCCGATATCGCTGGGCCGCTTGGCCACGTTCGTCCGCACGCAATCCATCACGATGTGCGACAGCGTCTCGGGAATCCGCGGATCGATCTCGTGCGGCGTCTGGATCTTCGAATCCACCAGAAAACTGTTCTCATCCCGCTTGATCGTGAACAACGTCGGGATCTTCTGCCCCGTCAAACCCCAGTACATCGTCGCGCCGAAGTTGAAGATGTCCGTCCGGTTCGTCACCGGCTCGCACTTCACCTGCTCCGGCGAGATATAGTCCGGCGTCCCCTGGATCCGCTCCTTCACCGTCCCGGCCTTGCACGCCTGCCCGAAGTCGATCACCTTTACGTTCCCGCCCGGTCCGATCAGGATGTTGTTCGGCTTCAAGTCGCAGTGCACGTACCCCAGCTGGTGCAGTGCCGCCAGCGCGTGCGCCGTCTCGGCAAATGCCGCCACTTGGTCCGCCAGCTTCTCCGGCGGCTTGGCATCCATGGGCGTGCCGTCGAACAGCTCCATCACCAGCGCCCCTTCCGTCACCTTCCGCAACATCGTCTTGTTGATCTTCAAGTCCAGCGACCGCCGCAGCCCCGCGTGCCGGAACTGCTTGCTCACCTCAAACTCCGCCTCCAGTTGCTCCACGAAACGGATGTCCTTCTCATGCTTCCGCTCCACGTGCTTCAGCGCGTAAAGCTGCTGCGTCAACGGGTCGCTGACGACATAGATCCGGCTTCCGGCGCCTTCGCCCAGAAAATCGACTACGTTGTAGCCGAACAGCTTCCGCGGCATCGCGTCGCCGTTAAATGATGATTTTGAAAATCCAGTTGCACTCATATAAACAATTCACCCCTTCACCACTCGGTCACACTGCGGACCGCCGGGTACATTCTGCAAGCACAATCGCGGAAGCACTGCGTGGGTTCTATGCCTGACTTCGACGTACGGGTGCCCCTTGGTGCAGCCTTTTTGATCCCGCTGCCGCACCGGACAACACATCTGGCCCGCGTCCAGTCACTTCTACCATTCATAACGGCCAACGTGGCCGCGCGTTTGACCCACTTGCAGACTTTCTAAGGAATATCGATTGCTTTGCGCCGACACATCTAACC
>JBBRIN010000599.1:0-3092 GCA_038221115.1 Tepidisphaerales bacterium | reverse complement strand
GGCCTTGGCCATTTTCTCGGCCTGGGCCTTCTCCTTGGCGTCCATCTTCGCGAGCATGGCGGAAGGCGATTCTTCGAGGAAGCCGCCTTTGTAACCGGCATCCTGGGCGGCGCTCAGGTCCTTACGGGCGGCGATCCAGTCGCCCTTGCGGTATTCCTCGCGGCCGCGCTTGTACAGGGTCTTGGCGTCGCCGCCGGTCTGCTGCATCAACGCTTGCGATGCGGCGATCTGGGCGTCGGCCTTGTCGCGCGTCGCGGCGTCGGCAAATTTGTTGTCCTTGGCGGCGCGAAAGTGGGACAGCGCCTCGGCGGCGTTGTTGGCGTTGAGGGATTCCTGGCCTTTCTCGAACTCCGCGCGGGCGCCTTTGCGCTCCTGAGCGGCCGAGTCGGCCTGCTTCATCGAGTCGTCCAACTGCTTCTTCTCGTCATCGGACAGGCTGTCGCGCTTGATGGAGTTGAGGGTGGCAACCGCCTCATCGTACTGGCCGTTGGTGTACTGCTTCTGGCCCGCCTTGAGCTTGTCGGCATCGGACAGGTTCTGGGTGTCGGCGGCCAGGATGATTCCGGACGGCTCGGCGGCGCGCAGGTGGGCGACGGCGCCGATTCCGGCGGGCAGCGCCATGGCGGCGGCAAGGCCAAGCACGGCAAGCTGCCTTTGGGTGCGGCGGCGGGAGGATTTGGAGGTGGGGCTAAACGTCGGCTTGGCCGACACGGCGTTCGGAGAGAGGCGATTGAAGAACACGGCGTTCCTCCTCTATGTTCAACCCGTCGTGGGGGCCGCTGCACGAACCGGCGGCATCACACGCGAATTGCGTCTGGACATTGCTTCGGGGCCGGACAACCCCGAGCGGCCATTTCCCGCACCACGCCAACTCAAAGGCCGATTGGGCGAACTCGTCGCGCCGGCGATCAGGCGCAGCGGCCACCGCTCAACAAATCCTGCCGTTGAATCCATGCGGGAATAACCGGTTCGGTGAAAGTTCCCTGGTGTCACATCAGTCTGGTGTCACAACGGATTACTGCAACCTCAGCCGCGCGGGAGTCTAAACCAACTGCAATGGCGTTGCAAATAAAATCGTTCGCGGCGGCAGGCTCGCGGCACCCGGGCCGGGCCACGCCCGGTTTTTGGGAGTGGCACAGGCAGGGTTATCGGCAAAGAGGTGCGATCGGCTGGAGGGGAGAAAGCTGAATATCCCGTATTGCGCAAGAGTTGTGGCGAATGGCCCGATTACCGCTCTTTGACTCGTTCGATGTCGGCGCCGACGGCGCGGAGCTTCTGCTCGATTTTTTCGTAGCCGCGATCGATGTGGTAGACGCGGTCGATGCGGGTTTCCCCGCGGGCGACGAGGCCGGCCAAGACGAGGGCGGCGGAGGCGCGCAGATCGCTGGCCATGACGCTGGCGCCTTGCAGTTCCTTGACACCCTGGATGATGGCGGTGGGGCCTTCCTTGCGGATGCGGGCGCCCATGCGATTGAGCTCGCCGACGTGGAGGAAGCGGTCGGGGAAGATGCGCTCGGTGATGACGCTCATGCCGTCGGCGATGCACAAGAGAGCCATGAGCTGGGCCTGAAGGTCGGTGGGGAAGCCGGGGTAGGGCTGGGTGGTGAGCTCGACGGGGTTGAGGCGGCGGGCGGAGTGGACGAAGATGGTGCCGTTTTCGCGCTCGATCTTGACGCCGACCTCGTCGAGGCGGTCGACGACGGCGATGAGGTGATCGAGGTTGCAGTGCTTGAGTTCGAGTTCGCCATTGGTGATGGCGGAGGCGATCATGAAGGTGCCGCATTCGATGCGGTCGGGGATGACGCGGTGCTCGGTGCCGATGAGTTGGTCGACGCCTTCGATGCGGATTTCGGGGGTGCCGTGGCCGCGGATTTTGGCGCCCATTTTGTTGAGCATGTCGGCGCAATCGGCGACTTCGGGCTCGCAGGCGGCGCCGACGAGGACGGTTTCGCCTTCGGCCAATGCCGCGGCGCACATGACGTTGATGGTGCCGAGGACGGTGGGGCCTTGCGCGCCGCCGAGGTACATGCGGCAACCTTTGAGGCGGCCTTTGACCTCGCCGATGATGTTGCCGTTTTCGGTTCGGAATTCGGCGCCGAGTTTTTGGAGTCCGCGGACGTGGAGGTCGACGGGGCGGTCGCCGATGGCGCAGCCGCCGGGGATGGAGACGATGGCTTTGCCGCGTTTGGCGAGGAGGGGGCCGAGGACGCAGATGGAGGCGCGCATGGTTTTGACGATGTCGTAGCGGGCTTTGCACTGGGTTTCGTCGCGGACTTCGACGTCGAGGTTGCCGTTGAGGGCGGGTCCGTCGGTGATGGAGCCGCCGGGCTCGTGGCGGAAGACGTGGCAGCCGAGCTCGCCGATGAGGGTTGTCATCGAGTCGATATCGCTGAGGCGGGGAATGGCTTTGAGGACGGTTTTGCCGACGGCCATGAGGCAGGCGGCGAGGATGGGCAGCGCGCTATTTTTGCTGCCGGAGATTTCGACTTTGCCTTTTAGACGATGACCGCCCCGGATGAGAAAGCTGTCCATTGTCGCCCGTCCCTGAGCCCTTGGCCCGAAGTGGGCACCAGCCGTCAAACGTCGGGGGAGACGGTGGTGCCGCGGTGCATTCGGTCTATCGGCCAGTCCATTGGCCGACGATCAAACAAACCCGATTGCCAGTACTGGTAAAAGGTTCGTCGGATCAGGGGGCATTGTGAAAGTGGGGGAGGGGAAAAGCAAGGGGGAGGGGGGAGTTGGTGGTTGATAGTTGATAGTTGATGGTTGTTAGTGGAATCGGGAGGGGATGAGACGGTTTTGGACAGAATTGGACACTTTTTCGGAGTTTTATCGAAATATTGCTTGCGATTATAAGTTATGGCGGTTCAAGACGTTGGGACACGTGTATTGTTGGTGTCGTTTTTGTGTGTCCAATTCTGTATTTAGGGTTGACGGCAAGTTTGGCATTTGTTAGGTTTGAGGGGATGAACACTTCATCTGACACATCGGGTTTGGTTGAGGGGTCGGCGGGCGTTGGTGGGGCGACGGGAAAGGAGGTGGCGGGGGAGAAAGTGGTGGTGACGCGGGTGGAGGATGAGGGGGAGGGGCGG
>JBBRIN010000598.1:0-3096 GCA_038221115.1 Tepidisphaerales bacterium | reverse complement strand
ATTTGTTGGCGCGCGGCGTGACGCGAGCGCTCTCGGAGAAACTGAAAGAGGCGGAGCGCGACCTCCTGCGTTCGTCCAAGCTCGACCCACGAAACGAAGAAATCCGCGTCTGGCAGGCGACCGTCGTCGCCATGCAGGGCGACTTCGCCCGCGCGCCGATGATCTACCCGGAAGCCACCCGCAACGAGGATCACAACGCCATCCGCAACATGTCGCGCGAGTACGGCCAGCTTGCGTTCATCAAGCAATTGAACAGCGGGGATGATGAGCCTCAACTTCGTAAGAGCGCAACCGCCGAGCGCGAGCGGGCCAAGCGGAAGTTCCCCGAACTGGCGGCGGCATTCGCGGCGCGGGCCAAGTCCGCGACACCCAACGTTGCGCCGTTGCTTCTGACGCGGGGTAAGCAGCGGTTGGATGCGCACGATTACGCCGCGGCCTACGCCGATCTTCAGCGCGTGCTGGCGGCATATCCGGACAACCCGGACGCGCTGCTTTATGTGGCGGCATGCAACGCGCATCTGGGCGCGCCGGCATTAGGGAGGCAGCAATACACGATGGTTTTGACCGCCCGCCCCGACGCCGCGCCGGCCTACACCGGGCGCGCCGTGGTGGCGGCCATAATGGGCGACACCCAGCGCGCAAATCTGGACCTGAAAGCCGCGGAAGAACTCGACCCGGCGACAGCCAAGGCCGTCACTGAAGAGGTCCGCGCCGCACAGGCTTCGGGCGCCTCCGCCGGCACTGCCAGGCGCGAGGAGCTTCCCGCACTCGTCGACTCGCTGCAGAAGAGCGCCAGAAAGGGCGCGACCGAAGGCGAATTGGCCGCACAGGCCGCCGCCATCGTGCGCGGCGCCAACCTCCAGCGGCGTTTCGCCGATGAAACCTACGTCGAGCGCCGCAGAGCGCTCATCGCCGCAACGCGCCACATCCCCTCGGGCGCACCGGCCCTCGCTGATCTCGGCGAATTCCTCTACCGCCAGGCAACGATGGTCCGCGGCGAAGCGGTTGAACCGCGCGCCGTGTTCCACACTTACCGCCCGCAGAACGCCGATTCCCAGGCGACGGAGATCCATCAGGCCGAACAGGCGCTGGATTCCGCCATCGCGATGGATCCAAAAAACGTCAAGGCACTGACGTTCAAAGGCGCCTGTCTGGCGTGGCGTCTCCAGTGGGACGACGCCGAGACCGTGCTTCGTCGGGCGCTGGCGGTGGATGCGACCTATGCCCCGTTGCTCGACGTGTTTTCGCAGTTGCTCGACCACGCAGCGGGCGTCAAGTCCGCCACCGCCGGCAATCTGCGCTCGACCAGATCCTGGACCACGCTGGAATACATCTATTGGCGGTACCCCAGCCAGGCCGAGCTGCAACAGGCCGACGAGTACGAATCGCAGGCGCAGCGGCTGTGGGCGCTGGCCGAGGAGCACCTTCAGGCCGCGGCGCGCCTGCACGCCGGCAAGCGCGACGGCTTTTACTACACCGGCGTGATCGCCCGTCGCAAGGGCGACGCGCAAGCCGCGCGGGCCGCGTTCGAAAAATGCGCCGAGCTCGCTCCCGACGACGTGCAGGCGCTCGACCAATTATCGACGCTATACAGCCAGCTCGGCATGAGCCGCGAGGCCTTCGCCACGCAAGCTCGTGCGACCAACCTGTCGCACACGACGGCCGGCCCGATGTTGAGGTACGCCTGGACGCAGATCGGCCGCACCGCCTGGAAGGCCAGCCGCGACGCCTGCCGCGCCGCCATCGCCCTCGACCCCGCCGACCCGCGCGGCCCGGCCTACCTCGGAGCAATCGCAGAGGCCGACGGACAGACCGAAGAGGCGACCGCCTGGTATCGCGCCGCCGCCGCCATCGAGCGCGCGCGGGGAATGCTCAACGCATCCACCTTCGACCTGAAGGCCACCGGAACCCTGTCCCCCGATGCCTGCGGCTTTCTCATCGCGCTGGAGGTTCGACTCGGAAAGCAGGCGATCGCGGCCGGCCGCAACGATGACGCTCTGGCGGCCTGCCGCCAGTGCGTCGTCATCACCGATCGAGTCGATAAGATCGACCGATTCCGCAAGATCGCCAGCGCCATGATCCCAAGCCCGTCGATGGACCCGGACGCCAACGCGCCCGCCCTTCCCGAGGCGGACAGCATCTTCGACATGGCCGCATGGGCGCGCCTGGGCCTGGGCGATGCGCTGCGCGCACTCGGCCAGCGCGATGATGCCATCGCGGTGTACCAGCGCAACGTCAATCTTGAACGCCAGAAGCCGCCCACGATCGACGCCGGCAACGGATTCCGCGAGCCCGAGGCCTGGTCGGCCATTCACCTCTGCAAGCTGCTCATGGAACGAAAGGATTATCAGGCCGCCTTTGAACTGACCAACCGCGGCCTGCCGTGGGGCCTGCCCAAGCCCGTGGAGGTGGAATGGCGGAAGCTATCTGACGCGGCCCGCGAGGCAAAAAATCAGGAGGAGTCGCGGCAGACGCCCGAGGACCCGCGAAGGCAGGTGCGCCCCCCAACCGTCGACAACCCCCCACCACGATCGCGCCGGCCGAGGGCACCCCAGTAACCGTCATCGCGCCCCGCCGACGATCCACTGCATCGCTTTGTCGGTCAGCCGATCCAGCGCCCGCACCGACAATTCCAGGTGCTCCTCTCGCGTGTCCTCAATCTTGTTGTGTGAAATACCGCGCAGGCTCTGAACGAACAGCATCACCGTGGGCACCCCGGCTCGGCAGACCTCGGCGGCATCGTGCAGCGGCCCGCTGGGGAGCCGGTGCTTTTGCCCGGCGCAAACCTCTCCGACGGCTTCATCTCCCAACTCGATCAGCGCCGGGTGAAACGGGAACGGCTGGATCTGCCAGATCGTCCGCCAGGCCACATCAATCTTCTCTTCCGCAGCGATCCGCTCGCTCGCCTCCTTTGCCTCGGCGTGCATTACGGCCAACGCCCGCGCATCCAGATGCCGCTGATCGAGCGTCATCGTCGCCTCGCCGACCACCGCCGTGACAATCCCCGGCTTGGTCACCACGCTGCCGACGGTGCCAACGCCCCCATGTCGCACCGCGATCTCGCGCACCGCCAGGTGAAACCGCGACACGCCCGCC
>JBBRIN010000597.1:0-3104 GCA_038221115.1 Tepidisphaerales bacterium | reverse complement strand
CCGCCGCAGCCAAAGCCAGGGCCGCCAAGGCCCTCGACTTCGTCCGCCAGCGTCAGCGCGAGACGATGGCCATTCTCAAAAAACAACTCAACGTTTGACCCGCGCCCATTCCAAATTCTCAGTATCAAGCCCGTCGAACCTTTGCCGTAGCCGGTACAATTTCGCCATGTCTCCCCGCACCCTTCCTTTGATCCTGCTCCTGTCCATGACCTCTCTTCCCACACCCGCCGCCGAGACGATTGCCGAGCACGGCATCGTTGCCACCACTCACCCACTCGCCGCGCAAATCGGTCTGGACATTCTCAAGCGTGGCGGCAATGCCATCGACGCGGCTATCGCCACCAACGCCGCGATGGGTCTCATGGAACCTATGAGCTGCGGCATCGGGGGCGATCTATACGCTCTGGTCTGGGACGCCAAGTCGCAAAAGCTCTATGGGCTCAACGCCAGCGGTCGATCTCCTTACAACGCCAACCGCGAAGTCTTTGCCGCCAAAGGGCTCGCCGAAATCCCCCTCACGGGACCGCTCAGTTGGTCCGTCCCCGGTTGCGTCGATGGATGGGCTGAGCTCCACCACCGGTTTGGCACCATTCCCCTCGCCGACCTCCTGGCACCCGCCATCCGGTATGCCGACGAGGGGTTCTCCGTCCCACCCACCATCGCCGGCTTCTGGCACGCCGCCGAGCCCAAGCTCCTTCGCGAGCCGGATGCTGCCGCCACATACCTCCCCGATGGCCACGCCCCCCGCAATGGCGACACCTTTAAAAATCCCCGTCTTGCGCGCACCTATCGCCTCATTGCCCAGGGCAGCCGCGATGCCTTCTATCGCGGGCCCGTGGCGAAGCAGATAGTTGCCTTCTCTCAAGCCCAGGGCGGGCTCTTTTCCGAGCGCGACTTTACCGACCACACCTCCCTCTGGATCGATCCCGTCAGCACCAATTACCGCGGCTATGACGTGTGGGAAATCCCTCCCCCCAGCCAGGGAATTTCCACGCTACAAATGTTGAACATCCTCGAAGGCTACGACCTGAAAAAGCTTGGACCCAATTCCCCGGACTGGTGGCACCTGCTCATTGAATCGAAGCGTCTCGCCTTCGCCGACCGCGCCAAATTTTACGCCGATCCGGAATTCGCCAAGGTCCCCACCGCTGAGTTGATCTCCAAGGTTTACGCCGCCGATCGCCGCAAACTGATCGACATGTCCCGCGCCGCGGACAGCTTGCCTCCCGGCGACCCGAAGCTTGGCCTCAGTGACACGATCTACCTGTCGGTCGTCGATAAAGATCGAAACTGCGTCTCGCTGATTCAAAGCAATTATGTCGGCTTTGGATCCGGCTGCGTCCCCGGCGAACTAGGCTTCGCCCTGCAAAACCGCGGCACCCTCTTCGCTCTCGACCCGCATCACGCCAACACGCTCGAGCCCCACAAGCGGCCGTTCCACACCATCATCCCCGCCATGGTCACGCTTCACGGCAAGCCGTACTTCTGCTTCGGCGTCATGGGTGGCGACATGCAGCCTCAAGGCCACGTCCAGGTGCTGGTCAACCTGCTTGATTTTGGAATGGATGTCTACGCCGCTGGCGCCGCGCCGCGCGTCGAGCACGTCGGCTCCGCCACCCCCACCGGCCGCCCCGCCGCAGTTGGCAGCGGCACCGTGAACGCGGAAAGCGCCTTGCCAAAATCGGTCATCGACGAGCTCAAGCGCCGCGGCCATCACATCTCCACCAACCATAAAAACGGGGGTGGCTATGAAGGCATTCTCATCGATCCGGAAACCAACCTGCTCCACGGCGCTTCCGAATCGCGGCGCGATGGTGTCGCCGCCGGATATTAAGCATTACAAATGGGCGCGACGCGCAGTCGCTGCCCGAACCGGCTGATAGCGGTACGTGTAATCCTTAAGCCCCTCGTGCGCTTCGGCGGCGCGGATGGTTTACAACCTCGCCAAATGCCTCCATGACGAATTCGAGCGATACGAAGGTTGGCGGATGAACGCGAAGGGCGCAATCGCGATCGGAGAGCTCGTTTGAGTTTACGATTAATGTGATGTCGTAGCAGGCCGCGGGACGCGATGACTGCTCATGTTTTGTGGGCGAGCAGCCCCGCCAGTTGCTCATTTCCGAGTTGCTTCAAATTAGTTCCGCCATGAAACATCAGAGCGAGGAACGAAAACGGGGACGCAGCTAGAATATAAAAATAAATAGCCGTGTCCCGGTTCGTCGTCCTTACCTCTTTCGCGACGCCCGGCGGTGATGTCGATTGCGGGCATCTTCAACGAGCCGATCCAACTCGACCTCGTCCACATCGCGGCCCGGTCCCATCAACTCCGCTAGTGTCGTCGTTCGGGCCTTCCGGTCCAGGGCGAGGTCCAGCTCCACGAGTTCACGCAGGTACTGTTCGGGCGTGACGCCCTCCCACACCGCCCTACGGCTTCGCCGCCACGCCCTTAAACCCCGGTGACGCGCTGAAGCTGCCCAGTGGCTTGCCGTCTGCGTAATCGAACACGCGCACTTCCCCACCGTAACTCCCAGCCGCCAGCCGGTGCGTCTTCACATCAACCGCCATGCAGTAAACCCAGTCCGCCGCCTTGGGGTACGCCCGCACGAGTTCCCGTTTATCCTGTGAATACTGCCGCACCACGCCGTCCGCCGAGCAGACAAACAACATCCCCCCTCCGCTCAGAATCTTAAATGGCTCCGCCCCAAATCCCGCGATCTGCCCAACCGCCTTCGCGTCGATGGCCACCGTCCACGCGTGCGCCTTCTTGTCGCGCCCCGTGGTGTAGATCGTCTTGCCGTCATCACCCCAGGCGACGCCGAACACGATCTCCTCGTGTCCCTGGTACGCCGCCTGCATCGCACCTGTCTTCGCGTCAAACACGCGCGATGATTTATCCCGGCTGGCCGATGCGATGTGGGCGCCGTCCGGGCTGAACGCGACGTCCGTCACCCAATCCGCGTGCTGCTCGATCAGGCGACGCCGCTTCCCGGTCGCCACGTCGTAGGTTCGCACCGAGTTGTCCGCCCCCCCTGCCGCCAGCGTCGCGCCATCGGGGCTGAAGCGCACCGCCAGGAAAACATCGTTGATCCGATCCAGCACTTTCC
>JBBRIN010000596.1:0-3112 GCA_038221115.1 Tepidisphaerales bacterium | reverse complement strand
AACCACCTTTATCCCCGCCGCCTCCTGATGGCCTGCGACCGCCGGCAGATTGATGCTCACCACCTGTCCCCCTTTCAGCCCGCCCTCCAAAATCTGCCGAATCACTTTCATCGCCCGCTGCGCCGCGAGTTTGTAATCCGTCTCGATCTCTTTGCGCAGATAGAGCGATACCGCGATTGCCCGCAACCCGAGGAACGCTGCCTCAATCGCCGCCGCCACCGTGCCGGAGTACAGCACGTTGATCCCCACGTTCGCGCCGCTGTTGATCCCGCTGATCACCAGGTCCGGCTGGCGGGGGAGAATCTGCGAGACCGCTACCTTCACGCAATCCGCCGGCCGCCCGTCCACCGATGTCCCCGTGAACGTGTCCTCCACGTTCACCCGATCCGTCAGCAGGGGCGTTGAAAGCGTCACGCCGTGGCCAGTGGCGCTCTGCACCGTTTCCGGCGCGACGACATGCACTTCCCCGAGCGCAATCAACTCGCGATACATCGCCACCAGCCCGGGATGGCGGATGCCGTCATCATTGGTCAGCAGGATCAGCATGAGGCGCGGGAGTATACTGGGGGCTTCAGGAGCGAGCCAATGATCCGATTAACGCGAGCGCAGGTGCGGGAGGTCGATCGGCTCGCGATCGAAAAGTATCACATGCCGGGGATCGTGCTGATGGAGAATGCGGCGCGAGGAGCGGCGGAGGCAGCCTGGGAGATGGCGGGGGATGTGCTGCCTTATTTCATCGTGCTTTGCGGAGGTGGGAATAATGGGGGCGATGGATACGCGATTGCACGACAGTTGAAGAATCGTGGGTCGATTGTCTGGATTCTTTCCTGGACGGATCCGGAACAGTTGACGGGAGATGCGTTGACGAATTACCGGATCACGGAGGCAATGAATCTTCCCAAGTTGCATAAGCATCAGGTGATCGACTTCGCGACACTTCTGGCTATGTACGATACCGAGGGAAGTCCGATTGCCGGCCGCGCCGTGATCATCGATGCCGTCTTCGGAACAGGGCTGACGTCTGCGCCGCGAGAGCCATTTAATAAATTGGTCGACATGGTTGGAAGCACAGGGATCAAACTGCTCTCGGTGGATTTGCCCAGCGGCCTGGATTGCGACACTGGCCTGCCGCTCGGCCCCTGCGTTCGCGCCACCAAAACCGTCACGTTCGTCGCTGAAAAAGCCGGCTTCGCCAACCCTGCCTCAAAGCAATACACCGGCGAGGTCATCGTCGCCGACATCGGCTGCCCGCGAGAGATCATCGACGAGGTCCTCCGCACCATGCCCGCTTCTTGAGAAAACCACCACGTCCCCTACAATCGCTCGGTTCATGGTTGAATTGGGCGTCAACATCGATCATATCGCCACGCTGCGGCAGGCGCGACGGACGTATGAGCCCGACCCGGTCTGGGCCGCCGTCGAGGCGGAGCTGGGCGGCGCGGATGGCATCACCGTCCATCTGCGCGAGGATCGGCGGCACATCAACGATCGGGATGTGCGGGTGTTGCGGCAGACGGTGCAATGCAAGTTGAACCTCGAGATGAGCATCGCGGCAGAGGTGGTGGAGCTGGCCGTTGAATGCGTGCCGGATCAGGCGACCTTTGTGCCCGAGCGGCGGCAGGAGGTCACCACCGAGGGCGGCATCGACTTGACGGGCGACGGCGATGCAACGAGGGCGCTTGAGCGGTTGAAGAAGCTTAACGTCTTCGTGTCGGCGTTCATCGATCCGGATGAGAAGCAGATCGTGGCGGCGGCCAGGCAGGGATTTGATGCGGTGGAATTGCACACGGGGGATTATGCCAACGCGCGCGGGCCGGCGGTGCAGAAGGAGCTGGCGCGGTTACAGCGCGCGGGGGCGATGGCGGTGGAGCGCGGCATGCGGCTGCACGCGGGGCATGGGTTGAACTATCGCAACGTGCTACCGGTGGCGACGATTCGGGGGATGGTGGAGTTGAACATCGGCCACGCGATCGTGAGCCGGGCGATGTTTGTCGGGCTGCGCGAGGCGGTGCGGGAGATGAAGCGCGTGCTGGAGAACGTGCAGCAGGCTTAGGCAAAGCAGATTCCGCGACCGGCGGTTGCGGCTTTACAAAGAGGCAGACAGGAATGTCCGCCCCCACCCGATTTGAGTTGGTGACGTTATGGCGAAGATAACATTGAGCGGTGCGATGACGGCGCTGGTGACGCCCTTCAGCGAGGGAAAGCTGGACGAGGGGCGGCTGCGCGAGCAGATTGAGTTCCAGATCCGCAATGGGATCGATGGGCTGGTGCCGGTCGGCACGACTGGCGAGTCGCCGACGCTGGATTTTGAGGAGCACGAGCGGGTAATCGCGCTGGCGGTGGAGGTGGCGCGCGGGCGGGTACCGGTCATCGCGGGCACGGGGGGCAATGCGACGACGGAGGCGCTGGAGCTGCACTCGTTTGCCAAGCGGGCGGGGGCGACGGCGTGTTTGTCGGTGAACCCGTATTACAACAAGCCGTCGCAGGAGGGGTTGTATCGGCACTTCATGACGCTTGCGGATCGGGTGGATCTGCCGATCGTGCTGTACAACATTCCGGGGCGGACGGGGATCACCATGGCCGCGCAAACGGTGGCGCGGCTGTATTCGCACCCGAACATCGTCGCCATCAAAGAGGCGACGGGCGTTCCGGATATGACGAGTGAGATTCTGTCGCTGTGCGGGATTACGGTGGTGAGCGGGGACGATTCCCTGACGGTGCCGTTGATGAGCATTGGGGCGAAGGGGGTGATCAGCGTGCTGTCGAATTTGATGCCGGGGGCGGTGAAGGCGATCGTGAAGAACTGTTTGGAAGGGAAGTTTGGCGAGGCGGCCAAGCTGCACCAAAAACTGTTTTCGCTGACCAAGTCGCTGTTTCTGGATGGGAACCCGGTTGGGATCAAGTACGCGATGAAGGTGGCGGGGCTGGATAGCGGGCATTTGCGATTGCCGCTGTGGGAGGCGAGCGAAGGGACGAAGAAGGTGATCGAGGCGGCGATGAAGCCGTTTGCGGTTTAGGTTCGAGGGCGGATTAACACGAAGGGACGAAGGCACGAAGGGAAGAGTGGGCGGGGGCTGATCCTTGGATGCATCATTTTGCATCATAATGCATC
>JBBRIN010000595.1:0-3115 GCA_038221115.1 Tepidisphaerales bacterium | reverse complement strand
AATCCGCCGGATACCGCACCTACATGGTCGGCAAATGGCATCTCTTCAAACCCGGCCCCATCCTCCGCGGCTTCGACGAATATTTCGGCATGCTCGGTGGCTTCGGCAGCTTCTGGAACCCCGATCTCTACACGCGCCTTCCCGCCGATCACCCCAGCCGCCACTACGAGCCCGGCAAGTTCTATTCGACCGACATCTTCACCGATTATGCGATCGACTTCATCGCCGACGCCCGTAAGGCGCGCCAGCCGTACTTCATGTATCTGGCGTACAACGCCGCCCATTTCCCTCTGCATGCCCCCAAGGACGACATCGACAAATACGCCACCCTCTATCAACAGGGCTGGGATGAAGTTCGCGCCAGCCGCTATGAACGGCAAAAGCAGATGAACCTGATCGACTCGCGCTGGGATCTGACGCCCCTCAGCACCATCCCGCCAAACAACGTGGCGACCCAGCACGGCTGGACCGACAAGCAAAACCCCTCATGGGAGACGATCGACCCCGACCGCCGCGCCGACCTTGCCCGCCGCATGGCGATCTACGCCGGCATGATCGACCACATGGATCGGTCGATTGGCCGCGTCGTTTCCGATCTGGAAAAAAACCACGAGCTCGACAACACGTTAATCCTGTTCCTCTCCGACAACGGCGCCTGCGCCGAGTGGGACCCCTGGGGCTTCGACAAAAACACCGGCCCCGAAAACGTACTGCATAAAGGCCCCGATCTCGCATCGATGGGGCAACCCGGCACCTATCACAGCTACGGCTCCGGCTGGGCCAACGCGTGCAACACCCCCTTTCGGTTCTACAAACACTACAGCCACGAGGGCGGCATCAGCACGCCCCTGATCGCCCATTGGCCCGCCGGAATGAGCCGCAGGAACGACTGGGAGCGCTCCCCCGGCCACGTCGTGGACGTCATGGCAACCTGCGCCGATATCGCCGGGGCGCACTATCCAAAAGAGTTCGACGGACACTCCATCCTGCCGCTGGAAGGAAGAAGTCTCTTGCCCACATTACGCGGTAGCGCCCCGGCCGCCGAGCGATCCCTATTCTTCGAGCACGAGGGAAGCCGCGCCGTTCGCGATGGGAAATGGAAGCTGGTCGCACTCAGTGACCGCCCGTGGGAGCTGTACGACATGGACGGGGATCGAGTCGAAATGCACGATCTGTCGGCTCAGCAACCGGCCCGCGTCAAACAAATGTCCGCCGCATGGGACCAGTGGTCCATCCGCGTTCGGGCGGCCGCAAAGCAGCGCTAATCATTTCATCGCGGCAATCGCTTCCTCATCACCTGCCGATTTGATCCAGCTTCGGAGCCGTTCCCGAAGCTCGCGCAGCTTCCCCGCCTGCTGAGGATCGCCCACGATATTCGTCAGCTCATACGGATCGGCTTCCGTGTCGTAAAGTTCTTCCGCCGGGTGCCACTCGATGGTTTTCAGCAGCTTCGCCGCGCTCGCGTCCGACTTCGCCTTTTCTTCCCACGTCGCATAGATATCCCGGTGGCTGTCCGGAATCCCCTCGACCTTCGTAAAATGCGTCGTCCACTTTCGATCCGGGTGCAGATTCAGGATGTACTTATAGCGCGCATCGCGCACGCACCGCTGCGGAAACACGTTCATGTCGCCGTCTCCGGTATGGCTGGCGAATATGTATTCATCGTGCTGCCCAGCCCCGCCAACGAGGACCTTCTTAAAGCTCTTCCCGTCGAGCGACCGTTCAGCCGCTCCGCCGGCGAGATCGATGAATGTGGGCGTCACATCCGTAAAGGAAACCAGGGCGTCGTTCGTGCCGCCCGCCTTCACAATGCCCGGCCAGCGCGCAATGAACGGCACACGCAGTCCCGTGTCATAACAAGTCCACTTGCAATGCGGCCACTCCGGCCCCTGGTCGCTCGTGTAAATCAGCAGCGTCTTCTCCTCCAGCCCGTGCCGCTTGAGCGACGCCATCACCTCGCCCAGGTGCCGATCGCACGCCGCGATGTCCTGATAATAATTCGCCAGCCCCACCCGCGTCTTGGGGGTGTCGACCATGAAGGGGGGGATCGGCAGCGCGGCCGGGTCGAAGTCGCGGTTCGGCTCCCAAACCACGTGCGGACTGCTCTCGCCGATGAGAAGACAGAGCGGTTGCTCCGGGTGGTCTTTGGTGTGGGCGGCCAGGAACGCGTCAACCTTCGCCGTGTCGAGGTCCGCGGCGCGATAGCGGCGATTGACGTTTGGGTTCCTGGGGACCGTGGCAGCCAGTTCTTCCCAACCGAACGCCGACTTGGGGCGGACGTCGGTCTTGTTGGCGGCCACGACCCGGTAGCCGAGGGGTTGGAGATACGCGGGAAGGGATTTAACGTCGGGCCGGCAGTCGGTGTGATTGCCCATCGTGCCGTTGCGCTGCGGGTACAGACCGGTGAACAGGGCGGCGCGCGACGGAGAGCAGGTGGGGGAGGCGGCAAACACGCGGCTGAAGCGGGTGCCCTCTCGCGCCAAGGCGTCCATGTTCGGCGTATGCACGGCCCGGTTGCCGTAACAGCCGACGAAGTCCACACCGTGGTCGTCCGACAGAAAGAGCACGATGTTCGGACGGGTCGCGGGCCCGGCGGCGCGCGCGCCGTTGACGCAGCACGCGAGCAGACCGATCAGTGCGCGAATCAGCAGGCGGTTCATCATCTACGCCATGTTAACCGCGAATTAGTCCTGCCGGTCCCATTTTTTCCCCGTCGGGGCGAACGCCTTGTAGCTGCGGCTGTCTTTCGTGAACTCGGAGCTAAACCCCTGGATTCTGGCGACGTACGCCTTGAACCCCGACGAGGATTGTCCCTCGAACCCCTGGAGTCCGACGACACTCAGCGGCATGAACCCCCTCACGTTCTTCTCCACGGTGCAGGCGATGCCCTTCTTGGTGAGGAAGCCAGCCGTCTCGTTGGCCATCTTCTCTTCCGACGGGGGATAGCTCTGAACGATGACGTAATTGAGCCCGATGTAGCGCGTGTTAGCAGCGCCGGGGACGGGTATGGGCGGGGCGCCGTTCCCGGGTGCCGCGCCCGCGTTGCCCTGCGTGGAGCGGTTCGCTTGCAGCGCCGCCGTGTCGGCGGCAATCGTCGTCCCCGGTGCGTGCCGCG